>JAESUD010000318.1 GCA_016763335.1 Emcibacteraceae bacterium
GCCATTTTAATAGTTTTCTTAACCGCTACTATCGTAACGGTTACTGCCTATAACTCTGCTAAGAAAGAAGTTAATAAGCAAGCAGAAAGTAAGCTGATTGCTGTACTAGACGGGAGAAGTTCCGAACTGGAAGCTTATTTAGGAGCGATTCAAGAAGACCTTATTCTTATTTCTAGAAACCCCAATACAGTTATGGCTCTAACTCAATTTACGGCTGACTGGCAGACGATGGGAAGCGATGCCGGAAGTGATTTACATAATTTATATGTTACATCACAGTTATCGGATCTTTATGATGCTGGTGATGGTTCTGAATATAGTGCATCACACACCAAATATCATCCCTGGTTCCATGACCTCCAAATAAAACGCGACTATTATGACGTATTCTTATTCAATACCAGTGGCGACCTCGTATATTCAGTATTTAAAGAAGCCGATTATAGTACAAATATGTATAGCGGTGAGTGGAAAGATACCGACCTTGCCAACACTTTTAAATCATCAATTGAAGCAGATGCAGGGGCAATATCTTTTTACGATTTTCAACCATATGCCCCAAGTGCAAATGTACCAGCCAGTTTCATTTCAACACCAGTTGTTAATGAAGCGGGTGCGACTATCGGTGTTCTCGCCTACCAAATGCCTATTGCGCGTATTAATTCTATCATGCAAAAATCTTCTGGTATGGGTGAAACAGGTGAGAGTTACATTGTTGGTGACGATTACCTTATGCGGTCAGATAGCCGTTTTTTAAATGATGGCGAAACATCGATCCTTAAAACTAAAGTTGATGGGTCAACTTCACGTGCTGCTATTTCCGGAAAGCAAGGCATTGAAAATGTAGAGGATTATCGTGGAATAAATGTTCTGTCGGCATACCGTGGCCTTAACTTTCATGGCGTTAAATGGGCATTACTTGCTGAGATTGATGAAAGCGAAGTGAATGAACCAACTGATTCCATGAGAAATATAATGATCATAATTGCGGTAGGACTCGTGATTATTCTTGGCGGCGCCGCATATTTCGGTGCCACTACAATCACGAAACCAATTGCCGAAACTGTAATTGTTATGGATGTTCTTTCAGGTGAAGGACGAACAGATGTTGATGTTCCCTATCAAGATAGATCAGATGAACTCGGAAATATCGGTCGCGCAGTTGAAACATTCCGCCAGAGCATGATTGAAGGTGAACGCTTGCGCGAAGAGGCAAAAATAGCTGAAGAGAAAAAACTTGAAGCCGAGCGCGTAGAACAAGAAGTTGCGGTTGAACGTGAAAAAGAAAAATCAGAAAGAGATCGTGTAGAAGCAGCAAATATTGAACGTAAAGCAAATGCGCTTTCTACGTTGGTTGAAAGCTTCAATACGGAAGTATCATCAATGATACAATCCGTTAGTTCTGGCGCCACTGAACTTGAGCAAACCGCTCAATCCATGACCTCAACAGCCGAAGATGCAGGATTAAAATCATCTGCTGTTGCTGCCGCTGCGGAGGAAGCTTCTGCCAATGTGCAAACAGTGGCGACTGCTGCAGAAGAATTAAGTGTCTCTGTCAATGAAATCAGTCAGCAAATGACGCGCTCAAACGTAGCAACTCAGGAAGTGGCTTCAAAAGCAGAAACAACAACAAAAATAATGTCAGACCTTACCATTTCATCACAATCAATTAACGAAATAATTGGCTTGATTAACGACATTGCCGAACAAACCAACCTGCTGGCACTCAATGCTACAATTGAAGCAGCACGTGCTGGCGATGCCGGCAAAGGATTTGCTGTTGTCGCTTCTGAAGTAAAATCACTAGCGAGCCAAACCGCTAATGCAACAAACCAAATTGGTGAACAAATCCAAGACATTCAAATTAAGGTCAAAGATGCTGCCACTGCAATCGGAGAAATAACATCTTCTATTGGAGTTACAGCAGATATGGCCTCCTCTGTCGCGGCGGCGGTTGAAGAACAACAAGCCGTCACTATGGAAATATCTCGTAATGTTCAAGAGGCCGCTACAGGCACTCAAGACGTTAGTGAAAATATCACTGGAGTTGCTACAGGTGCAACAGAAACAGCTTCTGCTGCTAGTCAGATGATGATCACATCCAAAGATATTTCTCAACAAACAGTAGATCTAAAAACAACAATTGACTCCTTCTTGTCAGATGTTGAAAAAATTGCTTAATAAAGGAAAAATTATGACTATCAAACAAATCATCATTGCCACTTTTATCTTGGCAATCACTCCCTTGCAAATGGCTGCATCACAAGGTTCCGACTTTTCGATATCTGGTGATATAACTGGCATTTCCGATTATCGCTTCAGGGGTGTTTCCCTGACGAGCAAAAATCCTGCTGTTCAAGGTACCTTGACAGTTGAACACAGTTCCGGGTTTTATGTTTCCGCATGGGGCACAAACATATCTGAATTTAACGGGGCAAATACTGAATTTGACTTCATGGCTGGTTATGTTTTCAGTCTTGATAATGACGTTTCAATTGACATCGGGGTAATGGAATATACATACCCTGGCGGTACAGGCACTAATTATTTTGAAATATACGGTTCCGCATCTATGCCTGTGGGCATTGGTGAATTTTCCGTTGGTGTCAATTACACGTTAAGTCAAACCAATATTGGCGGCACTGACGATATTTATATCTTCACTAGTTATAGTATGCCTCTTTTAGATACCGGTTTAAACGTCAACACATATATTGCTTACGAAGACGGGGCATTCGGCAATGAGAAATTAGACTGGGCGTTAGGTCTTTCATACGACATTGAGAAATTCACTGTCGGTGTGGATTACATAGATACTAATTTAGGGGCCGGCAATGGCGCGGCAACTGCTGTAGGTTATGTAACCTTTTCATTTTAAAAAACTTTAATACAAAAAATAATGAACAAAGGCCTCTCGATTAAAATTATCGGAGGCCTTTGTTTTTTTGGTTAAACTATACTGAATAGTAAACACAATTATATTATTAAAATCGCAGAACAATTAATAATATCAATAACTGGTTTTACGCTTCCTCTATTGCTTTATGTCCATACATTTTCATCATAAATCTGATACTGACAAACTGCACAATAATAATCAGGAATATAATATATGGCGTTTGATAAAACCCGGCGACAATAAATGCCAACATGGTCATCACCCCGTTAAGTGCCGCGTAGGCAAACTGGGTTGATACATGATCAATATGCGCGCACCCTGCCCCCATTGAAGCCAGAACAGTGGTGTCGGATATGGGCGAGGTGTGATCGCCAAATAACCCACCGCTTAAAACCGCCGCGATGGTGAGGACCATTGGCGCGCCCAAAGTATGGGCAACGGGCACCACAATAATCATCAAAATCGCAAATGTACCGTAAGATGAGCCCGTGGCAAATGACATAATAGCGCCAAGGAAGAAAACAATCAGCGGGAAGAAACTAGGATTGATGCTATCGCCAATTAAAGTGACAAGAAAAGCCCCTGTTTGCAGTTCCCTGCAAAGCGAGCTTAGCGTCCACGCAAACACGAGAACGAGGCAGATAAATACTAATTTCTGCATTCCCTGAACATAAATATTTAAGCTTTCATCATAGGTAGTTTTTTTATGTTTTTTCAGCAAATAAGCGCAGGCAAAGGAGGCAAAAATATAGGAAAGACAAATTCCGCCACGTACATGGATACTTTTAACCCCTTCCGTATAAGCAAAATAACCCATGTAAATAACCATGGTCGCCAACATAACGGAAAGCGGAAGTAACACTGTGCTTAATTTTGGCTTTTCCTTTTCGTCTACTTCCTCTATTTCATCATTAAGAGTACCGTCCTTTAACGCTTGATTATAGCGTTTCTGTGCCCTTGCCATGGGACCAAAATCTTTACCGGTGGAAAGGATCATTGGAATGGAAACAAGTGCGAGAAAAGCATAAAACTGGTACGGCCAAACGGCAAGGAGCACTTCAAAAGGCTCGCCCTCAAGTCCCACATCAGCATATGAATTTTCAATCAAGCTCATGATATAAACACCCCAACCAACAAAAGGGATCAGAATGCTGAGCGGTGCCGCCGTTGTATCAATAATATAAGCGAGTTTTTCACGGCAAATTTTAAGTTCACTGAATACCGGCTTAAAGAGCGGCCCAACAATCAGTGCATTACCGCTATCGGTAAAAAACACACTTAAACCCGTTGTCCAGGCTGCTAACTGCGCCCGAACCGGATCGCCAATAAACTTAACCATAACCGACGCAAAAGCCCGCGAACCACCTGATTTATCCAGCAGATGAATGAACCCGCCGATGGTCAGCATTACAACTAAAACCTGGGTATTTGATCCTGCGGAAACCTGAATGAAAGCATGTTTTTCAAGAAGTTCGGCAAAAGCCATGAACGGGTTAAAATCCGCAAGAATAAACGCGCCACAATAAGACCCCATTGCCAATGAAAAAATGATATTACGCGTATAGATCGCGAGTGCAATACTAAGTGCTGGTGGCAGA
>JAESUD010000319.1 GCA_016763335.1 Emcibacteraceae bacterium
AAAATACAAATTTCTTCGAGAAGAAGATGCTAATGCACATGCTATCAAGACTATAAATCCCAGCAACGATTTCAAAGTCATCTGGGAATTATCAAGACACAGCGAGTTTCAAACATCTGCTACAGAAACTAGAACCATTCTCTACAGCGATGCTCCCTATCAAGCCATGGTGGAGCAACTAGAAAAACACTTAATTCTTGTTTCCGAACATGCTGCTGAATTGCATTTCGACAGCAATTTTTTCAGACGGAACGCTCAATTAGTAGCGAGGTATGGAGAGACTACAATGGCAGTTTCGTTTCTGCTGCTTAGTCTGGCGGCGTCTGTCGATAACCCATATCCACCTGTAGAGTTTGCAGGATATGTAGCAGGCAATGTACAAGAGGGGCCAGATGCAGTAGCGTCCCCTCTTCAATACAAAGTCATGGATTGGGGAGCACGTTACAAAACGGAAGAAACCAATAACCTAAGAAAGGAATATGGAAACTTATTACGTTATCATTTACGCCGAAAGTTGAAGCTCCCAATTGGATGGGTTTACAAAACATAAGTGGTAAAAACTGCAAAAAGTATTCAGCCAAGTTTGTAATACCAAGGATGGCCAGCGTTATAATCGTTATAGGCAACAGTCATAATCAACCCCTCATCCACAGCGATAAATAAGGTTTTGCCCATTTATGCAAGTTTCTGAATAATCAATAGCAAGATCACGGGCAATGGCGTCATAGTCTATATAGTTTTCCAACTGTTTCGGAATATCGCCAAAAAGGCCTTCCTCAATAAACTGCTCTGCAAGCTCTTTCATGCTATCACATTCATAAATATCAACTTCAAAATCATCTAGGCTTACGCCGTCTGCATCAAAGTCATAACCGCATTCGCCAACTGCAATGATAAAGCGTTTCTTATCGTGATCTTCCCATGTATCGCAAGCGTCAAAAAAAGTGGTGAAATTACACTGGTTCAGGCTCCATGCCTGAGCTAACTCTGAATCCATACTTTCGCCGTCAATAAATTCAATTTCAAATTCTTCAACCTCGTCACCAAAACTGTTTCTAAGGGCTTGTGATTTTTCGACATATTCTTCGGCTGTATCAAAGTAAAAACCTATTGCGCTCAGATCATACGGATTTGCATATAAAGTCGTCATTTTCTTATCTCCATCTTTCACATATAAAAACCCCAGAAGGGGGCGGTGATGAAAAGCGAAAAAAGACAGATAGGCTGGATATTCACACCCAAGGCTTTAGCCTTATTGGGTCGCAACGAAGAGAAGAACTGCAAGGGTCTAGACCCTCAGTTGTGAGAAGGCAGGCTCTCTGGCAAAAAAGAGCATCAACCGCCTCCTTCAAGGTTTTAAAAACCAACCCTTTATTCAAAGAGTTCTGTAGCGATTGCGAAAGAGCACATTATATTTATATACATATTTTATCGGCCCTGCATGGAATATCAATGCAGAGGTCATCATTCCTATTCTACTGCCCCGGATCGTTACTAGACATGGCCAAAACTCTGCCCCTTCTTGCAAGCAGAGGTTTGGTGTAGGTTGGCCCTGCTCTTCAGGGCCTACTGAATAGAGCCGGAAAATGGCAATTTGATATTTAGATAACAACGTTGAAAAGAGCGATGCGAGCAACCAGATGCAGCATCACATTACCCGGTTGAAAATTTAGAGAGATTTCAGAAAATGCACGGCCTGCCTCTGGTCGTGTGAAACTCTAAAACAAATAAGTATTAACACAGAAAAAGAGCCGCAAGTGTTATCTTGCGGCTCTTAGAGAAATTATCCTTCGGTTTTGGCCTTTGGTGTGCGCAGTGTAATTTTACCTGAAAGAGGTATGGAAGAAAGTTGGATGTTGATGCCTTCACCATCAGAATGGTTCCAGGCGGCGCCTACGCGGTTCCAATAATTTTGATCTTGGTTTTCAGTAACTTCGTATGCGATAAAATCTGGTGTTTTTGTACTGTTTGACATTGTATGTCTCCTATCTATGTTTTAATGGTGCTTTCCCTAAAGGCGGGAAACAGCGACAGAGGCCAGCCCTTTTTTGAAGCGATACTCATTTTGAGTGGAGCGGGCGCGAGGAATTGGGTTTTGCCAAAAACCACAAAGGGAAAAAAGGGCTTGAGCCGGACGCAACTGCCTATTCTGGCACCTCCTTTAAAACGAATGGAGACAGCACTAAACAATAAAAAAACCTTCATCCATCATCAGAAGGCTAAAAAAGTCAAAACTGCCTAGGCAAGCCATGCTGGATACGCAGATTGTCCAGAAGGTCGAGCTGAACCAGAACTTTTAAAATCCGTTCATCAAGAGAATCTTCATCAAAGACAACGCCAAGATCATGTAATTTCAAAAGCCGTTCCTGAACACTGAGCAAATCGTTGTGTAATACGTCGAGAATTTCTTCAACAGCATCATCCTTCATCATATACCCCTCCCTCGTGACAGGCCTTGCGACTGCTTAGCGGCAAGAGCTGCACTAGCGCGAACTTGTTTATCCACACCAACCATTCGCGCCTGCTCTAACATTTCAGGGTTCTTGGATATCTCTGTGGCAAGCTTCCTCTCTGTTGCCAGAAGTTCGCCGCGCAGGATAGGATTACGCCTGTGCGTGGCCAGATCTTTTATAGTCTGCTGGTAATCCAGCACGGCTTTTGACATATTTTGAGCCTGCTGGGCGGATTGAAGTGATTGCGCATTGACTATGTCAGTTCCTTTAACCTTGATCATTGATCTTACCTCCTAGTTTCAAAATCATCGTCTTGCAATCGTTGCAGGGCGCGGATCATAAGGCTCCAGCACCATATCGGCCAGAACCACAATGTTAAACCTGTAACCAGGACGTATCTTGATGGTTGGCTGGACATTGAGTTGTTTTTGAATAAGTCGCTGGATGGTTTGGTCAGCTGTTGGGAATACGCAGGATTAATGAAGAGTTTGCTCCGAACCATTAAGGAAGGAGGGGTAACACATGCAGTCCCAGAGATGGTGGGGCTTGCGTTCCAAACATTGGTTGGAGAGCGGGAGCGATATGCCTCGTTCTTTCGTACCCTGCTTGCCGAAGAGACCGTAGTAACCTTTATCCCCTTGTCCCCCAAGACCGAGCAGAGACAA
>JAESUD010000320.1 GCA_016763335.1 Emcibacteraceae bacterium
GAGGGCGCGGATAGTATTATTATTAAGCCGGGCATGCCTTATCTTGATATCATTGAACGGGTAACGCGTGAGTTTAAAATACCGACGTTTGCTTATCAGGTAAGCGGCGAATATGCCATGATCCACGCCGCGGCAGCCAATGGCTGGCTTGACCTTGACCGCGCCATGATGGAAAGTTTGCTCGCCTTTAAAAGAGCTGGAGCTTGCGGTATCTGGACATATTTTGCACCGGTTGTTGCTAAAAAACTGCAAAACTTATAAAAAAAGCCCGCTTGAAACAGCGGGCTTTAAAATTAATTCTTCTGATGATCAGGCAAATACATCATTTGGTATTTCCTGCAATATTTCATCAAGATCATAAAATGACGGTTGAAAGCCCCCTGGCACAGCTTTACGGCCAATTTCAGCAGCGATTTGAGGTGCGCTTCCATGAAGGTGCGCAATGATAAAATCTTTCATCACATCATAAACGTGACCTTCTTCATCGATAATTTGTTGTAAACGTGGCGCCAAAGGTCCCGCCATTGTATAAGAAATAAGAATACCAAGGAAGGTACCAACAAGCGCGCCACCGATCATCGCCCCGAGAATTTCAACAGGCTCACTAATGGCACCCATGGTTTTAACAATACCAAGCACCGCCGCCACAATACCAAGCGCCGGAAATGCTTCCCCAAGAATAGCAAGAGCATGCGCCCCTTCACTTTCTTCATGATGATGCTTTTCCAGTTCTTTTATCATTACATCTTCCATTTGATATGGATCGTCAAAATTCATTGTCGTCATACGAAAATAATCACAAATAAAATCAGTAACATGATGGTCATCTTTAATTTTGCCCACATGATTGAAGATTTTACTTTCATGGGGATTTTCTATGTGAGCTTCAAGTGCTATCACACCTTTGGTTTTGATGAGTTTGGAAATCATAAATAGAAGTACCAAAAGATCTTTATAATCCTCTGCTTTCCATTTTGACCCTTTCATGGCTTTACCGAATCCGGAGCCAGCTTTTTTAAGTGTGGAACCACCATTACCCGTTAGAAACGATCCTAGCCCCGCACCACCGATCATCATGCCTTCAAACGGAAGCGCATGAAAAATTGGCTCCATTGACCCGCCGGAGAGCAAAAACCCGCCGAAGACCATGCCGAAAGTTACCAAGATACCGACTATTATTAACATTCTTAAACCCTTATTATTCTTTTATGCTTTCCCCCTTATAGTTAAAGGTTATTAATCAAGCTTTAATGCCCGTATAAAAATAAAATTTTATTAAAGAATATTTTTTGGACTTTTCTTGCATAAACCAATATATCAATTAAGGTAAAATGCATTTCAATATAGTGGACAGCCCCCATAATCATGACCGATGATATAGAAAAATTAACTATAAACGACATAAAGAAAGCTGCGGAAGCATTTGAAGGCGCTATAAAAAAAACGCCAACTGATTATGCTATTACGCTTTCCAAAATTACCGGCGCCGATGTTTATATTAAATCTGAAACTCGTCAATTCACTGCCTCTTTTAAGGAACGCGGCGCGCTTAACAAGCTGATTAACCTCACTGAAGAGCAGAAGAAAAACGGCGTCATCGCCGCCAGTGCAGGAAATCATGCGCAGGGGGTTGCTTACCACGGTGCGCGCCTCGGCATTCCGACAACGATTGCCATGCCGTTTGGCACACCATTTGTAAAAATTCGCAACACCGAAGAACTCGGCGCAAAAGTAATTCAAGTCGGTGACCGTTTCGATGAAACGGCAGAAGCCGCACTTGAAATGTCAATTGAGCAAAACCTAACGCTTGTGCATCCGTTTGACGACCATCTTGTTATGGCAGGGCAAGGAACAATTGCCCTTGAATTATTGGCAGATGTTCCGGATTTAGATATCATTCTAGTGCCCGTTGGCGGCGGCGGATTAATTTCAGGCATCGCAACAGCCAGTAAAACCATAAATCCAGATATCAAAATAATTGGCGTTCAATCAGAACGCTTCCCATCGTTATACCGTGCATTAAATGACGAAGAATTTATCTCGCAAGGCTCAACATTGGCCGAAGGCATAGCCGTCAAAACTATCGGCAAGAAAACCTTGAAAATTTGCCGTGAACTGGTTGATGATATTTTACTCGTCAACGAAGACGAGATTGAAAAAGCCATCGGGATATTGCTCGATATTGAAAAAACAGTTGTTGAAGGGGCCGGCGCCTGCCCTGTTGCGGCGTTAATGCGGTATCCTGAAAAATTCAAAAACAAAAAAGTCGGCATCATATTAACTGGTGGCAATATTGATACACGCCTGCTCGCGTCAATATTAATGCGTAGCCTCGTTCGTGATGGCCGTATCACCCGCCTGCGTATCGAACTGCCCGATATTCCCGGTGCCCTATCGATCATTTCAGCTATCATAGGTAATAAAGGCGGTAATATTATTGATGTTTCCCATCACCGCTTATTTACCGAGCTTCCGGCAAAAGAAACATATTCCAATATTACACTTGAAACCCGCGACGCACAGCATTTGCAAGACATCCTTGATCAGCTCCGCGAAGAAGGGTTTGAGGTGTCCGTAAACCGTAATATCGACATGTAATGAAAAAATTTAAATAATGATAAGATTTAATTAACCATCTTTGTTCATTATGGCGAACCATAAGTATTTAAAGCTATGAATGTAACAGGTTGATCAATGTCGGACGAACTACGCCCTATAATAATAAAACGAATAAAAAAAGTTTCTGGCGGTGCTCATGGCGGCGCTTGGAAAGTGGCCTATGCTGACTTTGTGACAGCAATGATGGCGTTCTTCATGTTATTATGGCTTCTTGGTAATACTTCCGAAGAAACGAAAGAAGGTCTTTCTGAATATTTCTCCCCTACCACAGCCAGCACCCAATCTGTTTCCGGTGCCGATGGCGTACTCATCGGTACATCAATCACCGAAGATGGCTCTTCGGCATCAAGTCAAACAACACCAATACCGCTAGACATCGTAGAACAAAGCCCTGATGACGAAGTCACTAGTGCCGCTGCAGCAGAGGAAGAAAGCTTTGAAACCGCCATGGCAAACCGTGAGCAGGAAGCTTTTGAAGATATGGCAAGCGAACTTAATTTGAGCATTCAAGATAATGCAGAGCTTTCACAGCTTAAAGATCAAGTCATTATCGATATGACTGATGAAGGCATGCGTATCCAGTTAGTCGATAAAGATAACAGATCCATGTTCAGAGATGACACGGATACTTTATATACATATGCCGAAAGAATGCTTCAACACATTGCCACTAAGGTTGGTAAATTACCAAATCGCATCGCTATCAGTGGCCATACGGACTCAAAACCGTTTCGCGCAGGGGCCAATTATTCCAATTGGGAACTTAGCTCCGACCGCGCTAACACGGCACGCCGCGTTCTTAGAACATCTGGTGTTTCTGCGGACCGTATCGCAGAAATCATTGGCAAGGCAGCAACCGAGCCACTTTTACCCGGTAGACCCGACCGTCCCGAAAACAGAAGGATAACAATCCTCGTTATTCGTGAAGCACCAACATTACCAACAAATTTATAAGTCCATAAAAAGCTTGTGTTTTTTGAAGTACTGCTGTTAAAATTACCCTAGAATATAGGGAAGTCTTACATGGAAATATTAGAGCCATCACTGCAAATGTGGCTAACCTTTGGTTTGATCGCGACGGGTATATTCTTTTATATACTTGATAAATTCCCCATGGAACTAGTGTCGCTAGGGGTTATTACGTCCCTACTCGTGCTGTTTAATTTTATGCCTGTGCTTAATGATCAGGGTGATACTTTATTGAATACCAGAATGTTATTGGCCGGTTTCGCCGATCCGGCACTGATTAGTATTCTGGCACTTTTAGTCGTTGGCCACGGTATGGTTGAAACCGGCGCACTTGATAGCCCCGTAAAAATATTGGTGCGCGTCGGCAGTAATTATCCCGTTGCCGTGATTATTGCATCACTGATTACAGTGATGGTAATAAGTGCTTTTTTAAATAACACCCCTGTTGTTGTTATATTTATACCGATCATGATTACTTTGGTGGAAAACTTAGGGAAATCACCGTCACTTTACCTGATGCCACTTAGTTTTGTTGCCATTCTCGGCGGCATGACCACATTGATCGGTTCAAGCACCAACTTATTGGTTGCCGGCGAATATCAGGCATGGAGCGGAGAAACGCTCGGCTTTTTTGATTTTGCCGTACCGGGACTATTTCTTGCAAGCATTGGTTTTTTATATGTGCTTTTCATCGCACCGAAGCTTTTACCAAATGAACAGTCATCGGCGCAAAAAGGAACAAAAATAACGGGAAAGCAGTTCATAGTTCAGATTGACCTAACAGAAGGCAATCCATTAATTGGTGCAAAGTCCATTGCCGGTATGATCCCAATATTATCAGGGCTGACTGTTCAACTGGTTATGAAGGGAGATAAAAACTTTTTGCCACCATTTGATGATATTACCCTCGAAAAAGGGGACTGTCTGGTCATCGCCACCACACGTAAAGAACTGACAAATAAAATTGCTGAAGAACATATCCTATTATCCGATGTAAAAAATCAGGCCATTATTGATCTTGATAAGAATGCCATTATTGATATTGATAAGAATAATGACCCCAGTACGGCCATGCCGAGGGGGCAAAAACTTGTTGAAGTGATCGTCGCCGCAAAATCTCGCCTTGATGGAAGAACATTGGGTCAGTCCGGTTTTCAGCTACCCGGCGGATGCAAAATACTAGGCATTCAACGTAAAAGCCGCATGAACCGTGCTTCTATCAATGACATAAGGCTCGAAGCCAATGACACCTTGCTCGCCATAGGTAGCCAAAGTCAGATACAGTCACTAC
>JAESUD010000321.1 GCA_016763335.1 Emcibacteraceae bacterium
TAACGGTATCTGTGATGGGCGACAGATCGTTATGTGTCACCGAATTGAAACCAAAACAAGGGTTTTATGATTATAAGGCAAAATATCAAGAAGGTATGACAGATCACATTTTACCGGCGGATATTTCGAAAGATCATACGGACGTTCTTATGAAAATGGCACTGGATGCTCATAATATTCTTGGTTGCAAAGGGGTAAGTCGTTCTGATTTTAGAATGGACGGCGATGATATATATATCTTGGAAACCAATACCCAGCCGGGCATGACGCCACTTTCGTTGGTGCCTGAACAAGCAAAATATATGGGGATGAGTTTTTCTGAATTGGTTCAGTGGATGATGGAGGATGCATCATGCGCGCGGTAAAAAGTGGTTATCATACCCATAAAACCACTCCTGCGAAGCGGGGCGAAAAAGAAGCGATTAGCTTGCGCCGAAGACGCATTGTTAAATCGGTGATGAGTGTGGGTACGACACTGGGAATGTGCATTATGGTTGTCGGTGCAATTTATCTATGGCGCAGCGGTACTATTTCCGGATGGATTGGCAGTGTGGAAGGAAAAGTTGAGGAAACTCTTGTTGATGCCGGATTGGTGGTTGAGGTCGTAAATATTTATGGCGGGCAAGTCGTTACAGAAGAAGAATTGAAAGAGGTCGCAAATATTACCATTGGTGCTGCGCTGCTTTCACAAAATATTAATGCGATTATTGAGCGGATAGAAAGTCATAAATGGATTAATAAAGCGGCAGTGAGACGTGATTTTTCTGGCGCAATCGTTATTAATGTAATTGAACATCAACCTGCGGCATTATGGCAGGTTGATAACAAACTTTGGGTGGTTTCTGATGAAGGTATCCAGATAGATGATGATAATCTTGAATATTTTAACCACTTGCCAATGATCAGCGGCGTTGGTGCTGAAAAAGAACTTGAAAAATTGCTTATAGCGACGTCGAGTAATGCAGAGCTTTTCGATCAGGTGGAAACGGCAAGCTGGGTTGGCGGTAGACGTTGGGATATTTTCTTAAAAAACGGAATTAAAATAATGCTTCCTGAACTTGAGCTTGCGGATGCATGGCAAAAATTGGCGCGTTTTGATGAAGAGCAACATTTGCTTGCTCGTAATATCCTCGCGGTTGATTTTCGTATTAAAGATAAAACAGTGGTGCGCTTAACCCCGGAAGAAGCAGCAAGAAGACGCTTGCTTGCCAAAACGAGCGGCGAAGGGGAGAAAATTTAAATGCGTGATCAGACCATTGCCATACTCGATATAGGCAGCAGTAAAATATGTTGCTTCATTGCTGAAATAGGCCCGCAGCATGAGAGGCCGCGTGTCATCGGGATCGGTCACAGGGAAAGTCGAGGCTTAAATCTCGGCACCGTGGTTGATATGGAAGAAACGGAAAATGCAATCCGTACTGCCGTTGATGCTGCGGAGAAAATGGCCGGCGGTGATCCCATAGAAAATGTCACCGTCAATTTATCGGCTGGCGATCCAAAATCCACTCAGCTTTGTGTGGAAGTTGAGGTGGCAGGTCATGAAATTAATGATGGCGACATTGAACGAGTTCTTGATTCGGGTAGGCATTATCTGAACGATCAGGAAAGATTTGTCATTCATTCAAGACCAACAAGTTTTAGCATTGATGGCGTGGGCGGTGTTCGTGATCCTAAAGGCATGTTTGGTGACAAACTAGGTGTGGAGATGCATATGACATCCGCATCAATCAGTCCGCTCAGAAACCTACAAACCTGTATTAATCGCTGCCATTTAAATATGGTCGAAATTGTCTTTTCGCCTTATGCATCTGGTCTTTCGACACTTGTTGCAGATGAACTTGAGTTGGGGAGTATATGTATTGATATGGGTGGTGGTGTTACCAGTATTGCCGCCTTTAAAGATAATGAATTTATTTTTGGTGATATGGTTCCCTATGGCGGCCATCATGTAACCCGGGATATTGCGCAGGGGTTATCAACACCACTTCCGGTTGCGGAACGATTAAAAACCTTGTTTGGTAATTGTCTTTCGGGTGTATCCACGGTGAGAAATCAAATTGATGTCACCCAGATTGGTGATAGTGGACAAGAAAGCGTAACCACTATTCCGCGGCGCATGTTGACCTCGATTATTGAGCCACGAGTTGAAGAAATTTTTGAAATTGTTCGTGATAAAATTAAAGCCGCTGGACTGGAAAATACAGCAGGTCGTCGTTTGATTATTACCGGTGGTGCGAGCCAACTTGGTGGTGTGGAAGAGTTAGCGAAAAAAGCTTTTAAATGTAATGTGCGACTAGGACGACCGCTTAATGTTGATGGCCTTGCCGATACAACAGCGGGTGCCGGATTTTCTACAGGTGCGGGTCTTTTATTATATGCGGCATTAAAGCCAGAAGAGCTCCATTTTATGGAGCAAAAAAAACCACAACTTGGAGTTTTTGAAAGTATCAGTATGTGGTTTAAGGAGAATTTTTAGTACTAAATAAACGTTTTAAGTGTAAAATAGGTATTATGTTATTGATTGTTAGCTTAAAACGACTCGGAATTAAAAAAAAACGACTCGGAGTCATTTTTTTAAAGACAGCGCGAATCACTTGCTATAGAGTACGTTAACTGTTTGTTAAAGAAGAATGAATCCTGATTTAACGATAAATTGTTGGGAAAATAAAATGACAATTGAATTTACATCACCGGAATTAACAGAATTGACACCTAAGATCACCGTGTTTGGTGTTGGTGGTGCTGGTGGTAACGCCGTAAATAATATGATAAAATCAGCGCTTAAGGGCGTAGATTTTGTATGTGCAAATACGGACGCGCAAGCGCTCAGCCATTCTATGGCAGAACAAAAAATTCAACTAGGTGTTGAGCTAACGCAAGGGCTTGGTGCCGGGGCAAGACCGGAAGTTGGAAAAGCGGCAGCTGAAGAGTCTATGGATATCATACTTGAGCATCTCGAAGGTGCGCATATGGTATTTATTACCGCGGGAATGGGCGGTGGTACGGGTACGGGTGCTGCGCCAACAATTGCCAAGATGGCCCGAGAAAAAGGAATACTCACGGTTGGCGTGGTTACTAAACCATTTCAGTTTGAAGGTAGCCGCCGCATGAAACTTGCCGAAGCGGGCATAGCGGAACTTTCAAAATATGTTGATACGCTGATTATTATTCCCAATCAGAATTTATTTAGAATAGCCAACGAACGCACAACTTTTGCAGATGCTTTTGCAATGGCCGATGAAGTACTTCATTCTGGCGTGCGCGGGGTTACGGACCTTATGATGCTTCCTGGACTGGTAAATCTCGATTTTGCCGACGTTCGTACAGTGATGAGCGAAATGGGTAAAGCCATGATGGGTACCGGTGAAGCAGAAGGTGATAATAGAGCACTAGAAGCTGCAGAAGCAGCCATATCTAATCCGCTTCTCGACGAGGTTTCAATGAAAGGCGCGCAGGGCGTTCTCATTAATATTACGGGTGGTATGGATTTGACTTTGTTTGAGGTTGATGAGGCCGCTAACCGTATCCGCAGTGAAGTAGACCCTGATGCAAATATTCTTGTTGGTTCTGCGCTGGATTCTAGTCTTGATGGTAAAATGCGGGTTTCCGTTGTTGCAACGGGGATTGAAGCAGATTCAATGCCGATAGCAGAAATTCCTCAAAAAAAGTACAGTACAACGGAAACGGATACTATTTCTATTCAAGCCGTTGATGCGGTGAATGAAGAAAAAAATGATGAGCCTCTTGATTTGGTTGATGAGCTAAATGAAGATGTTGAACAGGCTGCAGAAATGCAGGATGAAGAGGGTGTGTCTGAAGATCGTGATGCGCCGTTCATTGCCCCTGAACCTGTCATGCCTGAAAAAACCATTGAAGAAAAAATGACAACAGATAATGAGGTCTCTGACCCTTATGCAGAGGCCGCGCTTGTCAATATCGAACCTAGAGAGAAACCGCGTCAGAAACTGGGATTGTTCCAAAATCTTTTAGGCGTTAAAAAAGAACCGGTAATTCAACGGGAGCCAAAGCTTAAACAAGGTGATATGCTTGGTAAGAATGTTAAAGAAGCAACACTTGGAAAGCCGGAAACTAATATTAGCGAAGAAAGTAATTCGAAATCAGCGCCAATTGTGACACAGGAACCGACGGCACAAACGGATAAGGGTGATGATCATCTTGAAATTCCAGCCTTCCTTAGACGTCAGGCAAATTAAAATTCGATCTATAAACGATTAAAGGCGGCTTAGTAGCCGCCTTTTTTATTGCTAGAGAATTATTTATATAATCCCGCGTCTTATTTGATCAAGCTCAATAGATTCAAATAGAGCTTTAAAGTTACCTTCTCCAAATCCGTTGTTACCTTTGCGTTGAATGATTTCAAAGAATATCGGGCCGATCACTGTGTCCGTAAAGATTTGTAGTAAAATTCCGTCTTCTTTACTGCCATCAATAAGTATGCGTCGCTTGCGAAGTTCTTCGACATTTTCATCATGTTCATCAATACGGTCATTAATCAAATCAAAATAAGTATCAATGGTGTCTTGTAGTGGCACTTGGCGCGATTTTAGTATGTCGACGGTTTTATATATATCATTGGAATACAAGGCGATATGTTGGATGCCTTCGCCGCGATATTCATTAAGATATTCGATAATTTGTGATTTGTTATCTTTTGACTCGTTGAGCGGAATATGAATTTTCCCGCATGGACTTGTCATTGCTTTACTTGTAAGCCCGGTTTTCTGCCCATCAATATCAAAGAATTTAAGTTCTCTAAAATTAAAAATACGTTCATAAAAATCAGCCCAATATGACATTCTACCTGTATAAACATTGTGCGTTAGGTGATCGATAAATTCAAACCCGGCATCGGTTACATCCGATGCATTATCATTTTCACATGAGACAAAGTCTACATCATAAATACTATTTTCACCGTAACGATCAACTAAGTATAACCGACTTCCACCAATACCTTCGATGGCAGGAATATAAAGTTCCATAGGTCCAACTTCTGGCGGAATCGGGTTGGCGCCCTGTGCTATGGCATGGTCAAAGGCTTCTTTTGAATTTTTAACCCTGAAGGCCATGCCGCAAATGCTTGGTCCGTGAGCAAAAGCAAAACGTTGTGCAAAGCTGTTAGGTTCTGCATTAATGAGAAAATTAACACCACCTGCTTTATGAAGAGTAACGTTTTTTGAGCGATGCTTGGCAATTATTTTAAAGCCAAGTTGATTAAATAATTCACGAAGCTTTTCAGGTTCAGGTGAAGCATATTCGACAAATTCAAATCCGTCGAGGCCCATTGGGTTTTCAAATAGATCGGCCATTAGTGTTCCTTAAGATGTAATATTTGGTGGATATTGGATAATAAAGGACTTATATACCATTTTTAATGAAATATTGTTTTTAAATTTGTAGTATATGCAGTAAAGTTGAATTATTAATCCACAAACGAAGTAAAAACGATATGTCAGTTTCTCTCGATCATGCAGATATAAAAATTCTAAATCTTATTCAGAATGATGCAACATTAACAAACCAGGATATTGCCGAAATAACCGGAGTATCAGCTACATCGGTTTGGCGTCGCATCAAAAATCTTGAAGATGTAGGGGTAATTAAAGGGACTGTTGCCTTACTAGATCAGAAGAAAACCAATTTAAATGTTTGTGCTATAATTCATGTAAGGCTTAACAGGCATGGTGAAGAGACACGCATCGAATTTGAAAATTTTATTGCACTTAGACCGGAAGTAACAGAATGTTATGCCATTTTAGGACGGCATGATTATTCGTTGACCGTAGTGGTTCCTGATGTTGAAAAATTTGAAAAATTTCTTGCGGGGCACTTGCTAAATCATCCAATGATTTCGGAATCCACGACTTATTTTACATTAAGACAAGTGAAATATTCAACGGCTTTACCGCTTGGTTTGCATTAAGCGTTCCTAATTTGCCCCGAACATGAACGCTTCATCTTTTTCCTGACAATCAAGAATGCTTTGGGTGATTTCGAACATCAATTGGAAATAACTTTCCGGACCGGGTTCAAGATATTGACCAAGATGATCAACAACGCCGTAACCAGCGGTAGTGTCACCCATTACAGCCATGGCAATGCGCGGATGTGTTCCCGGTATGGCGAGAACACATGTGACGTTTCTTTCGGCGGCAATTTTCTTTAATGCTTTTAGATGCTTCACGCTGGGCGTTTCATCGGATTTAAGCTGAATAGCGCCAAAACTTCTGAGCGAGAATGCTTTTTCATAATATTGGAAGGCGTCATGATAAACGATCATCGAGCTGTCACGCAGGGGCCTCAGTAATTCGCGGATCAGTTCTTCCTGCTCATAAAGTTCTTTGATTAGAAGTTTGGCATTTCTTACATATGTTATGGTATTTAATGGATCAAGCTTTGAGAGCGTTTCTTCGATAATATCGACAATGCGCCTTGTGTTAGCGGGATCAAGCCAAATATGGAGGTCCATGTTACTATGTAAATGTTCATCATTGGGAGCGCCCTCTGAAAACCATATTTTACTGGTTCTGAACGGATAGAGCTTGATGTCTTCCTGTTCTGCAAACGCAATGGCATTTAGCGATGCGCTTTTGGTTGCGGACAAGGATTTTAAGAAAGTTTCAAATCTAGGTGAAATGTAAAATAAGACATCTGCATTGGCGACTTTCCTGAAATCAGAAGGTTTCATGCGAAAGATGTGTGGTGTGAGACCGCCCTGAACTAATAATTCAGGTTCGCCTAAATTGCCCATGACCCTTGAAACCAATGAATGAATTGGTTTAATACTTGTCACAACTTTTAATTCTTTTGCATTGCCGCTAACGTTTCCAAATACTGAAACGCATAAAAGCATTATCACAAAAGATTTGAATATTTTTATTGTCATAATTCCATTTACTCAAGAATCGCATTATTGTTACTATATAACATATTTTAATATAAGGCAATTCTTGATATAAAACATATTATTATATTATTTGGTACTTTATTTTGCCACAAAAGTGTTTTTAATATATTTTTTTATAAAAGCCATGATGATTTTTTGTTGAAGCATGGTATATAACTGAAATATTGATCAATTTCGTAAATGGAAAATTGGAAAAAGAATGATGTTATCTGGTTCGGCTAGATTAAATTGCCGTATGTTTTTGAAAGTAATGATTGCAGTATTAGCAGCAACAGTTTTGTCTGCCTGCGGATCAGGAAGTTTGAAATACAGAGATCTACCAGTTGATCAGTTATATATTGAAGCACAAAAATATATTGATGCAGGACAATACGGGATTGCAGCAGTCGCATTTGATGAAGTTGAAAGACAACATCCATATTCTATATGGGCGAGACGCGCCCAATTGATGTCAGCATATTCTTTTTATATGGCCAATGAATATGAAACTGCCATTTTGTCGGCGGGAAGATTTTTGTCACTTCATCCAGGTAATAAAAATGCACCATACGCTCATTATTTAATGGGTCTTAGTTATTATGAACAAATTGCTGATGTGCGCAGGGATCAATATAATACAGAACTTGCTATGGCAGAGTTTAATCAGATTGTTAGGCTTTATCCTGAATCTGAGTATGCTGAGGATGCCCGTGTGAAGATAGAACTAACTTTAGATCATTTGGCAGGCAAGGAAATGGAAATAGGCCGGTTCTATCAGACGACAGAAGAATTTTTTGCCGCTATTGGTAGGTTCAATAATGTTGTTTTGAAATTTGAAACAACGAGCCATGCTCCGGAAGCACTCCTTAGAATAACAGAGTCGTATCTTGCCCTCGGTATCATGCTAGAAGCCAAGAAAACCGCGGCCGTACTGGCGCTGAACTATCCGGACAGTGAATGGAATAAATATAGTACTGACCTAATGCGCAAACATGTGAATTAAGGGGTAAGTTTTTTCATGATTGTTTCGATTACGATCAGGGATATTGTTCTCATTGACCGCCTTCAAATGGATTTTGAAGACGGTCTTTGTGTTTTAAGTGGTGAAACGGGCGCCGGTAAATCCATTTTACTTTCAGGAATTGGCCTTGCTATTGGTGACCGTGGCGGACGGGAACTCATTAGACATGGAAAAGACAAAGGAAGTGTTTGTGTGGAACTTAAGGTCGGAAAAGACCATAAAGTCTGGCCAATACTTGATGATCAAGGGCTTGATTATGAAGAAGGAACAATCATATTACGCCGCGTAATTATGAAAGATGGCCGAAGTCGGGCATTTATCAATGATCAATCGATAAGTGTTACATTTTTGAAAGCGGTAGGTGAGAGTTTAATAGAAATTCACGGACAACATGACGAACGAGGATTATTAAATCCTGTGGGTCATCGCAATTTATTGGATGATTTTGGGGGTTACACAGAACTTCAAGCAAAGGTCCGTAAAAATTATCAAACATTATTTGATTTAAAGTCTGCCTTGAAGTCTGAACAAGATAAACTAGATATTGCTAAACAAGACGAGGATTATATCCGCCATAACCTAGATGAGCTTGAACAATTAAGCCCCGTTATTGGTGAGGAAGAAAAATTAGCCAAAGAACGCACTAAAATGATGCAGGGTGAAAACCTTTCTGAAGGATTAGGGGGACTTCTAAATAAGCTTCTAAGTGATAAAGGTGTTGATACAATTTTGAGGGTAACACTCAGGAAAATTGAAAGAATGTCAGCGCAGGCGCCAGGACTTCTTGACCCCGTATCCGAGAGTTTAGAAAGTGCCGCAAATGAAACAACGGAAGCAATAGCACAGCTTGAAACAATTATTCGCGATTTAGAGTTTAATCCTTATGACCTTGAAAATACGGAAGAACGTTTATTTTCGCTCAGGGCTGCGGCTCGTAAACACCACTGTCAAGCAGATGGTCTGGTTGCGCTAAAACAAGAATTTGAAGATAAGCTCGGTGCTTTAAAATTTGGTGATGAAGAGGTCCGACGTCTTAGTGGTGAAGTCAATAAAGCACAAGTTAAGTTTGAGGAAAATGTTGATAAATTATCCCGGTCGAGGCTTAAAATGGCGACGTTGTTAGATGAGCAGGTTAATAAGGAACTGCCAGCATTAAAAATGGACAAAGCAAAATTTAAAACATTTCTTGAACCGTTTGAGCGGGAACAATGGACGGCAGAAGGTGGCGAACGAGTTGATTTTAGAGTGTCCACAAACCCGGGTGCACCTTTTGGTGGATTGATCAAAATTGCTTCGGGCGGCGAGTTATCAAGATTTATCCTCGCCCTTAAAGTTGTTCTTGCTCGCAGGACAAGTGTCGCGACGCTTATATTTAATGAAATTGATCAGGGTGTGGGTGGTGCGGTTGCCAGTGCGGTCGGTGAAAGGCTAGCTGAGCTTGCTAAAAATGCACAGATATTGGTCATTACCCATTCACCGCAGGTTGCGGCGCGTGGGGCCAGCCACTGGTTGATAAATAAAAGCATGTCTGGTGCAGAAAATACGGTTACGACAGCAGTGACAGAGCTTGGCAAAGAAAGCCGCCGCGAAGAAATAGCCCGCATGTTAGCAGGGGCAGAAGTTACGAAAGAAGCTAGGGCTGCTGCGGATAATCTGCTAAAATGGTAATTTTCCATATAGGTGATTTTGATGGATGATTTAAGCTATTTTTCCGTTGAAGAATTGGATAGCAAGCAAGCAGAAAATGAGCTTGCAAGGCTGGCCAGTATCATTTTTCACCATGATAGGCTTTATCATGATAAGGATGATCCTGAAGTTTCCGACGCTGAATATGATTTGTTACGACTGCGTAATAATCAAATCGAAAAAAAGTTTCCCCTTTTAATTCGCTCAGATAGCCCGAATAATACGGTTGGGTCGCTACCGAGTAGTGGATTTAAAAAAATTGCACATAGTAAACCGATGCTTTCACTGGATAATGCCTTTAGTGGTGAGGATGTTTATGAATTTGCCGCACGGGTAAAACGGTTCTTAAGTTTGGGTGAGCATGAATGTGTGGAACTGCTTGCAGAACCAAAAATTGATGGACTATCGGCTTCACTTAGATACGAGAAAGGCATCTTTGTGCAAGGGCTTACACGTGGCGACGGTAAGACAGGTGAAAATATAACAGCAAACCTTAATACCATAAAACAGATACCCAATAAATTGTCGGGGACAAGCTGGCCGGATATTTTAGAAGTTCGCGGCGAGGTTTATATGGCTAAGCAAGATTTTCTGGCCCTTAATGAAAGCCAGATTGAAAATGATAAACCGCCTTTTGCCAATCCCCGAAATGCGGCGGCGGGTTCGCTTCGTCAACTTGATAGTAATGTGACAAAATCGCGCGCCCTTAAATTTTTTGCCTATAGTTGGGGTGAGCATTCAGAAGTGTTGGGAAAAACCCAACTCGAAGTTATTGATCATTTCAAAGCATGGGGCTTTACGACAAATGATATGATTTTTGTGAATGATGACGTGGCTGGGATCATTGATCATTATGAACATATATCAGAAAAAAGAAGCTCGCTTTCATATGATATTGACGGGGTGGTTTATAAAGTGAACCGTCTTGATTATCAGGACCGGCTTGGCATGGTTGCGCGGGCGCCCCGCTGGGCGATTGCACATAAATTTCCGGCAGAAAAAGCACGAACAACATTAAATGAAGTTGATTTTCAGGTAGGCCGTACGGGAGCAATTACCCCGGTGGCGCGACTTGAACCGATCACGGTAGGCGGTGTCGTTGTATCCAATGCAACACTCCATAACGCCGATGAAATTGAAAGACTTGGTATCAGGCTAGGTGATGAAGTTATTATTCAACGCGCTGGTGACGTAATTCCGCAAATTGTTGAGGTGGTCAAAAGTGCGGTCAGTAATCCCGTTATTAATTTTCCTAAAGAATGCCCGTCTTGCGGTAGCCATTTGGTGCGTGAAGGCGATGATGTGGTCTGGCGTTGCTCGGGTGGGCTTATATGCCCGGCTCAGCGTATTGAACGATTGAGGCACTTTGTATCGCGTACTGCATTTGATATAGATGGCCTCGGTAGTAAGCAAATCGAATTTTTCTTTAAAGAAGGCATGATTAACAGTCCCGCTGATATTTTTAAACTTCAGAAATTGGATGATGCAGCGCCGCTGACGGCTTTAAAAAATCGTGATGGGTGGGGAGCGCTTTCTGTAACAAAATTGTGGAGCTCTATAGACCAGCGCCGCAATATCGCCATGGACAGATTTTTATTTTCCTTGGGTATTCGCCATTTAGGACAACAGAATGCTCGACTGATGTGCCTTAATTATTTGACCATTGAAAATTTTCTCGAAAATATTATTAAAGCAGAAAATAAAGAGAGTGATGCATATATCGGTCTTTTGGCAATTGATGGGATAGGTGAAAAAGTCGCTGAATCGATTGTTGATTTCTTTGTTGAACCAAAAAATATAACCGTCGTTAATGATCTGCTTGACCAGATTAATGTTGAAGAATTTATTCCGCCAGAAACGGGGAATTCGAATGTTGCTGGTAAAATAGTCGTATTCACTGGAAAACTTGAAAAATTGAGTAGGCAAGAAGCAAAGGCATCCGCTGAAAGTCTGGGCGCTAAGGTCTCAAGTTCAGTGTCGAGTAAAACTGATATCCTTGTTGCCGGTCCTGGTGCAGGTTCTAAACTTAAAAAAGCCACGGAGCTTGGTATTGAAATTCTGAGCGAAGATGCCTGGCTCGAACTAATGTAGCCATGCAATAAACGCATAGCTGGTTGGTAAAAATACCCACTACTCATGTTTACCTCGTATGGA
>JAESUD010000322.1 GCA_016763335.1 Emcibacteraceae bacterium
CGCGAACATTTGGCTAATAACGGTAATATTTTTATCACCTGAATCCATTAATTTGACGATGATTTTACCACCCAATTTTTCAGCCTGGGTTTCGTTTAATTTTTCTTTTTCACCAATGCCTACAAGCAACACACGGTTTGCAGCAATACCACTAGGGGCAAGAATTTCAACCATCTGGCCGAATTTCCCTTTAAACTTGCTCGCATTTGCCCCTTTAATCAAGGCTCCACCGGTATTATCGTCAAATTCTTTTGCCGCCGGACTAAGTTCAAATCCATCATCATTTTTAGAAGAAAATACGACAACCGCACCTTCCAGTTTACTTTTGTCACCTGACATTTCGGTAATATTTATTTTCATTTTTTGCCTCAATTTCGTCTTGCTTGGTCAATATAGAAGTCTGTTAAATTAACAGATAAAGAGTGGTACCAATGTTATCAAGTGAAATTGATAATATTATTGTAGATTTTAGATTAAATCGCTATACCATCTATAAAAACTATGTAATAGAGCCGCATGAATAAAATAGTCCACATAATCAGTTTTACCATCTTGCTATTCTTTTTTGGTCTTGTGGCACTTCGGGCGCAAGAAGTTTCGGTTACTGAAAAGCAAATTGATTTTTCAGCTGATAAAGTAGTTTATGATCAGAAAACTGACGTCATTACGGCATCTGGAAAAGTAGTCCTGCGACAAAATGGTAATTTGCTAACTGCGGATACCGTAATTTATGATGTAAAATCTGGTCAAGTTACCGCAAATGGCGGCATTACAATTCGCGAAAAAAGCGGAAATGTACTCTTCATGCAAAAAGCCGTTCTTGATGGTGATTTAAAACAAGGTTTTATTGATAATGCCCGGGTAATCTTTACGGATGGCTCAAAACTTATTGCCAGAAGTGGTGAAAGAAAAGGGCAAACCACTATATTACAAAATGCTATTTATACTCCTTGCGAATTTTGCCTGAAAGAAGGAAATGCAAAACCAACTTGGCAAATCAGAGCCGATGAGATTACTCACGATGCAGATGAAAAAACCATAAAATACAAAAATGTCCGCCTTGAAGTTGCGGGCATTCCAATTTTTTATTCTCCTTATTTTTCTCACCCTGATCCTACAGTACGTTCAAGAACTGGAATTTTACCACCGTCTACACTTGGTAGATCAACAGAACTCGGTGCATTTATTCAAATTCCGTATTATATCAACATCAGTCCTCATCAAGATTTCACCTTTGAGCCGATTATTACTAGCCGTGAAGGTGTGGTGTTTGCCGGAAACTACCGTCAGCACACAGGTAATGGAATGTTTACGACGTCCGGCTCCATTGCCAATGTTAATGAACGGGATAATAATTTCAATAAAACTGGCGACCATGAACTTCGTGGACATATTTTTTCCAAGGGTGAGTTTGACCTTCAAAGCTTCGATGCCCTTGGTGGTGACTGGCAGTGGGATTATGCCTTTAACTGGGTCAGTGACGACACTTATTTAAGACGTTATTATGATGATAAATCCGATGTTCTTGAAAGCCACGCTAAAATAGAACGGTTTTGGGATAAAAGTTACGCAACGGTTGGCACTTATATTTTTCAGGGTCTCGACCAAGAGGATGATATCGGTCTGACCGGTCAGGCCCTGCCCTCATTTGATATTAATGTTAATAAAGATACCGGTTTTTTAAACAGTCGCGTTAAGCTTGATGCAAGTGGTGTTCAAATATACCGTACAAAAGGCATGAGAAGCAGGCGCCTCAGTGCAAAAGTAGCATTTGAACTGCCTTTTCAGTCTCCAATAGGTGATTTTTATGCTCTTTCCGCATCCGTGCGTAGTGATGTTTATAACAACAGTAATTCAATCGCCCCTGACCTTCCGCAATATGCGGGTGTTGACGGCGAGCATACACGCATATTACCAAAAATTGCTCTGGACTGGCGGATGCCGTTTTTAAAATCTTCCGGTAGCACAAGCCAAATACTTGAACCAATGTTCTCAATCATCGCGGCACCAACGAAACCTAATCTACCTGAAAATGTTATAAATTTTTCTAATGAAGATAGTCGAAATTTTGAGTTTGATGAAAATAACCTGTTTAGTCATAACCGGTTCAATGCTATGACCGCTGGGAAGGTGGCACAAGGCTTAATTATGGCCTTCGCTACAACCTATATACCGATAACATCAATATGACTGCAACCATTGGACAGAGCCTCAGGCTTAACAATACAGAAACATTCCCTGTTGGTTCAGGTTATGAAGGTAAAGCTTCAGATTTTGTCGGGCGTGTTGATGTTACAATTGGTGATTTCATCGATTATGTTCACCGTTTCCGCCTTGATAAAAGAAGTTTGCAACTTAGAAGGAATGAACTTATTCTTTCAACTGGCCCAGAATGGATGAAAATTTCAGTAAGATACCTTGACCTTGATCTTGACGATGGAAACAGACTTATTGGTACAGAGCTTGAAAATAGACGTGAAATTGGTACCGGCCTTAGAATAAACTTCGATGATAAATGGGCCATACAGGGAAGCTGGGTAAAAGATACCCTAAATAACAAAACCATATCCTATGATGCTGGCATTTTTTACCGAGATAAGTGCCTTGAATTTGGCTTAAGTTATGAGCGCCGCTTCACTACTGACCGGGATATTGCACCATCAAGCACAATACATCTGCGGCTTATTCTCAAAAATTTGGGATGATTGGCATAAAAAAAACATATTTCTCAACATAATTCTAGATCAGTAATATGTTTCGTTATATAAAGGTTTTTTTAAAGTATATTGAAGAGTTTACTTTTAAAGTATTTGGATGAAAAATGACTATGAAGACTTATAGACAGTTTATACTAAAAATATTGATGCTCAGCGTCACGGTATTACTGTTCACAAATAATGCGCTTAAGGCACAGCAAACTCGTTCAGACCTGCAAGATGTCCAGCAGATTATTGCGATTGTGAATGATGAACTTATTTCACTTTATGACTTAAAACAACGGGTCATGATTTTAGTACTGTCAACGGGATCAGCGCAAATCCAGGGCGACCCGGAACAATATTTTCAGACGCAGGCAATGAACGGTCTGATAGATGATAAGCTTAAACTTCAAGAAGCAGTAAAATATGATGCTACACCCAATGATGATGAACTAGAAACATCATATGGCACTTACGCTAATCAATTTAATATGGCTCCCGATGAACTTGAAATAAGGCTTAATGAAACGGGTATTCAAAAAGAATCTCTGCTTAATCAAATCAGAGGAACAGTAGCATGGCAACGCCTCGTCGGAGGTCTTCTGCAAACACAAGTAAACATCACAGATGATGAAGTGTTAAATTACATTGAAAAACTAGAACGCGACAAAGGTAAATTTGAATATAATGTCAGCGAAATCTTTCTACTTATAACCAACAATGCCCAGCGCGACGATATAGTTTCAACAGCCAAAATCATGCATGAGCAATTGAATTCTGGCGCACTGTTCAGTGGCGTCGCGCAACAGTTTTCCCAATCCTCTACTGCGTCGGTTGGTGGTGATATGGGATGGATAATGGAATCAGAACTGCCCGATGAAGTAAATCAAGTAATTCCCTTGATGGAAGTCGGCGGTATTTCCGAACCGATTATTACAGATGACGGTATTTACATCTTAAAACTTTCGAATAAAAGAAAAATTCTGACTTTAAATGATAGTGATATCGCCGTAGAACTAAAATACATATTCTTTTCCAAAGAGGACAATGTAGATAGCTCCCTTGATGCACTGAATGAATTAGTATTTCCAGTTGTTAACAATTCAAATGCGTGTGAATTAAATGATGAAAACGGCAAATCATTAAATGCTACTGATGCCGGCCAACTTGGTACATTCAGAGTGGGTGAATTACCAGCACAGGTACAAGATGACATTTTGAATTTAAAAGACGGTCATGGTACAAAACTTTATGAAGATGAAGAAGGTTACAGAAGTTTCGTTCTTTGTCTTAAAGATATTCCTGAAATTGTACTACCTGAATTTGAAGTAGTACTTGATAATATGACAAAAAGTCGATTACAACTTATAGCGAGACGACATCTACGTGATTTACGTCGGGATGCTATTATAGATTATAGATAGTAAGAGTTTAGCAATGGCAGAAAATGAAGAAAGCTCCCTACCCATTGCTGTGACTATAGGCGATCCATCAGGCATCGGCCCAGAAGTAATCATGAAAGCTTGGTATAAGCGCAAGGAATTTACGCTTTCACCATTTTTTGTTATCGGTAGCGTTAAGCTTATTCAGCAGCAGGCATCATTACTTAATCTTGACATTCCCGTCAGCAACATCACAAGGCCTTCACAGGCAGTTCATGTGTTTGCTAGTACCCTACCCGTTCTCGACCTTGGTCTAGGCGATGATTTTGAATTCGGCATCCCGACCCTGGATACTGCCAAAATGGTAATTGCGTCTATAGATAAAGCAGTTGAGCTTATCATAAGCGGCAAAGCCCGTGCCATGGCAACGGCCCCTATTCATAAGGCGGCATTATATGAAGCAGGCTTTAAATCCCCAGGGCACACAGAATATCTAGCAGAGTTATCAGAAAAATTCACAGGGGAAGAATATCACCCGGTAATGATGCTCGCCTCAGAAGAGCTTTGCGTTGTTCCCTTGACCATCCATGTTGCGCTAAAAGATGTGCCGGGATTAATCAGTCATAAATTGCTGATCAAAACCATTGGAACAATCCATTCAAGTATGCAAAAATATTTTAACCTGCCAAACCCGTCCATTGCTGTAAGCGGTTTGAACCCACACTCCGGCGAAAATAACTCAATGGGTAATGAAGATAGTGAAATAATAGCCCCAGCCATAGAAGCCTTAAAGAAACAAGGCGTTAGGGTCACGGGACCAATGCCCGCGGACACCATGTTCCATAAAGCAGCCAGAGACAAATATGATGTCGCCCTTTGCACGTATCATGATCAGGCATTAATCCCGATCAAGACCATCGATTTTGATGCCGGTGTCAATGTGACATTAGGACTGCCAATTGTCAGAACATCACCAGACCATGGAACCGCACTTAATATCGCTGGAAAATGCCTTGCTAATCCAACCAGCATGATAAATTCATTATTACTCGCGGATAGAATGTCAAAAAACCTGCCGCCTGTGGAATTTGAAACGGAAATTGACCAAGATGAATAAAGACGGTCTTCCTCCACTTCGTGAGGTTATAAGCACATATGGCCTTCAGGCGAAAAAAGCACTCGGTCAAAACTTTTTAACCGATTTAAACCTGACCGGTAAAATTGCCCGCTGCGCAGAAAATCTCGAAAATTCGATTATCTATGAAGTTGGTCCCGGCCCCGGTGCCCTTACGCGCGGATTACTTATGAATGGTGCTGCGATAGTAGTTGCCGTTGAAATGGATCACCGCTGCATTGATGCATTAAAGGATGTATCAAACGCCTACGCAGGTAAACTGGACGTACATGAGGGTGATGCCCTAAAGGTTGACGAGCAGTCACTCATCGGCGATACAGGCGAAAAAGACATCCATATTGTCGCTAACCTACCCTATAATGTTGGTACAGCACTTTTGGTGAAATGGATGACATCATCAAATTGGAAACCGTGGTTTAAGTCACTGACATTGATGTTTCAAAAAGAAGTCGGTATGCGCATTATCGCGAAACCAAAGACAAAAGCCTATGGGCGTTTGTCTGTTTTATGCCAGTACCGTGCCGATTGCCGTGTATTATTTGATATCCCGCGTCAGGCCTTTATCCCGCCACCAAAGGTAACATCCTGTATTGTGCAGATAACACCGCGCGTCGAGGCCAGCGATGCACCAAACCAAAAAACATTGGAAAAACTGGTTTCCGCAGCATTTAATCAACGCAGAAAAATGCTTCGTTCCAGTTTAAAAGCTCTTGGAGTTGATCCACTTCCCAAACTCGCCGCCGCAGGCATTAATGAAACATCAAGAGCAGAAGAGCTTTCAATTGAAGATTTCTGCCGCCTGGCAAGTGAATATTAGTCACTCGTCAGTGTGTTAACAAACGGGGCATGGCGTATTCTTTTAATACGTTCTGCTTTTAAAATTGTGAATAACTCTTCTTCTGCCCGTGCTAAATCCTCATTGATAATCACATAATCATATTCGGCCCAGTGGCTTATTTCCGCGTCCGCCTTTGCCATACGCTGCGCCACCACCTCATCGCTATCCTGCGCCCGGGTTTTAAGGCGTTTTTCAAGCTCAGTTTTGCTCGGCGGTAAAATAAACACCCGCACGAGATCATGTTCTACTTTATCATTAAGTTGCTGTGTGCCCTGCCAATCAATATCAAAGAGCACATCATTACCAGCCTTAAGGGCGGCTTCAACTGGCACTGCCGGTGTGCCGTATGAATGCTCAAACACCGTTGCATGTTCCAGAAAGCCATCTTTAGCAACCAGATCATCAAATTCTTCCTGACTGACAAAATTATAATCCTTACCGTCAACTTCTCCCGGACGCGCAGGCCGGGTTGTCATCGATACGGATATATTAATATCATCATCTTTTTTCAGCAGAAGCTTAGACAAAGTTGATTTACCAGCACCAGACGGAGAAGAAAGAACAAGAAGTAGCCC
>JAESUD010000030.1 GCA_016763335.1 Emcibacteraceae bacterium
GTAATCCTCGTTAATACGCGCTTTAACCAACTCCTTAGATAATTTAAGTCGTTGATACACTGTCCAAATTATGAATAGTACAGTTATGATAAAGAATAATATTAAGGAAACCAAAAATTGACTATTTTGATCCGATTTAATATTTGTTCCATCAAAAATATCTGCAACGTAATAAGGGACATACACAATATATGCCCATAAAAAAGCACTAAAAAACTTCATATTTAAAATCAGGCGAATTATCAGGGACCCCTTCACGGATATTAATTAAATTCTTATTGAATTTTAAAATAACCAGTTTAAGGGCAAAAGAAAAGCCCGTTCATAAATCATTAACTATGAACGGGCTTTAAAATTTACTTATAGTTTCAATTAGTAACGATAATGTTCCGGTTTAAAGGGACCATTTTCGTTGATACCAATATATTCCGCCTGTTCTTTACTTAGTTTAGTTAAAGAAACACCAAGCTTATCAAGATGAAGTAAAGCTACTTTTTCATCAAGATGTTTAGGAAGCACATATACTTTATTTTCGTATTTATCATTATTATTATATAGCTCCATTTGTGCCAATACCTGATTGGTGAATGACGCGCTCATGACAAAACTAGGGTGGCCTGTTGCACAACCAAGATTAACCAGACGACCTTTGGCAAGGACAATAAGACGCTTACCATCAGGAAATATAACTTCGTCCACTTGTGGCTTCACTTCTTCCCATTTATAATTTTCCAGTGCCGCAATTTGAATCTCTGAATCGAAATGCCCGATATTGCAAACAATTGCCCGGTCCTTCATCTGACGCATATGATCTAGAGTAATCACATCAAAATTCCCAGTACAGGTAACAAATATATCACCTTTTTCAGCGGCGTCATCCATAGTCACAACTTCATAACCTTCCATTGCCGCCTGAAGCGCACAAATAGGGTCAATTTCAGTTACCAAGACGCGCGCACCTTGACTTCGGAGCGATGCAGAAGAGCCTTTGCCAACATCACCGAAACCAGCCACAACGCATATCTTGCCGGCAATCATCACATCTGTTGCACGTTTAATACCATCCACGAGGCTTTCACGGCACCCATAGAGATTATCAAATTTCGATTTAGTCACACTGTCATTAACGTTAATCGCCGGGACCGTCAGACGGCCTTCTTTTTCCATTTGATAAAGACGAAGAACGCCTGTTGTTGTTTCTTCTGAAATACCGCGAATATCTTCAAGAAGTTCTGGGTAATCCTGATAAATCATTGCCGTCAGATCACCGCCATCATCAAGAATAACATTTGGACGCCAGCCATCAGGACCGATGATAGTTTCACGGATACACCAATTAAATTCTTCTTCAGTTAACCCCTTCCATGCAAAGACCGGAATTTCAGCATCAGCCATTGCCGCAGCCGCATGATCCTGCGTTGAAAAAATATTACAAGATGACCAACGCACCTCAGCACCAAGGGCAACCAATGTTTCCATCAACACTGCCGTTTGGATTGTCATATGAAGACATCCGGCAATTCTTGCGCCTTTAAGAGGTTTATCTTTACCAAACTCATCGCGAAGAGCCATAAGGCCAGGCATTTCTGTTTCAGCAATATTAATCTCGCGTCGTCCCCAACCAGCACCAGAAATATCGGCAACTTTATAATCTGTAAATTCAGTCATCGGAATAATGTCCTTTTATTATACTTGAATAAATTAATGATAATTTCTCAAAATCTATACGCGCCTTGCTATAGTTTGGCAAGTATAAAGAAATCTTTATATATCTATATATAGAAGAAAGGTTAACAAATAAATTAAAAAATCAAGTTAGGTTTTTTCTCCAAATTTTTCATTCACCAGATTTTCGAGGGCATCAAGCAATTGTTTTTTTTCAGCACCTTCGCCGCAAATCATTATTTCTTCGCCAATTGCCGCTGCGAGCATCATCAGACCCATAATCGAAGTTCCACAAACTGATGTACCATCCTTAGTAACCGTAACAGATGCATCATATTTTCCCGCGAGTGAAACAAACTTTGCAGACGCTCTCGCATGTAAGCCACGTTCATTACAAATTTTTAATGTACGCTGATCGCCGCTATTTTCAGAAGTCATCCATTATCACCAGAAAGCACATGGGAAGCGACATTGATATATTTTCGACCAGATTCCTGCGCCGCCGTAACCGCCTCTTCTATTGTACAGTTAGATGCCCTCACGCTGGCAAGCTTAATAAGCATTGGCAGGTTTATACCGGCTATTACCTCTACTTTAGTGCTATCCATGATAGAAATTGCCAAATTTGAAGGTGTCCCGCCAAACATATCGGTGAGAAGAATGACACCATCACCACTATCAACATCGCTAACAGCATCCAAAATATCCTGACGGCGTTGTTCCATATCATCGTCGGGACCAATTGATATGGCTTGTAATGCTGACTGCGGACCAACAACATGTTCCATCGCCGCGATAAATTCTTCGGCTAGTCTCCCGTGTGTTACAACCACCATTCCAATCATTTTAAACCCTTCTTCTTTAATATTGAACATTCAGTATAATATGTCTTGTGCTTCAGGACAATTGCCTTTTACAAAGTTAACTCACGGTGATGAATATTTACCTTAAAATTAATATCTCTCAAAGTTTGTCCAAGTTTTTCAGCAATATAAACCGACCTATGCTGCCCACCAGTGCAGCCAAAAGCAATAGTTAAGTACGATTTTCCTTCTTTTTTATACTCGGGAAGAAGAGATATTATTAATGACGATATTTTTTCCCAATTTCGATTAAAGACCGGATCATTCATGATATATTCCCCAACGGCCTCATCGCGACCCGTTTTTGCTTTTAAAGCATCGTCATAATGAGGGTTACGTAAAAATCTTACATCAAACACCAAATCCGCATCACGCGGCAGTCCTTTAGGATAGGCAAATGAACTGATAGAAATATTCAATCCGTCCCCTTGAGTACGTTCAAAATGTTGAGAAAGCACTCGCCTCAAGTCGTGAATATTAAATTCAGAAGTATCAAAAATATAGTCGCTCTGTGATTTTACTACCGTCATCATTTGACGTTCAAGGACAATACCATCATTCACTGGTCGGTTTTTCGCCAGCGGGTGGCGTCGCCTGGTTTCCGTGAACCTAGCCGCAAGTACTTCATCACTGCTGTCAAAATAGAGTATTTTAACCGAGATATTTTCCTGACCACGGAGTTGTTCAAGTACCTTAGTGATGTTTTCAGATTGAAAATTTCGCGTCCTCGCATCAATCCCGATAGCCAGCGCAGGGTTAAGATGATCAGGATCATTTTTCATAGCAAGTTCAATTAAGTTAGGTAGAAGATTGATCGGCAAATTATCAATTGCCTCATAATCAATATCTTCAAGAACTGAAAGCGCAGTTGATTTACCCGCACCGGACATCCCCGTAATCAGCAACACATTTAAAATAGGCTTTTTTAGATTTTTTTCAGTCATAATTTTAATATTAGCCTGATTTTTGCAATTGCTGAAACAGAAAAACCATCA
>JAESUD010000323.1 GCA_016763335.1 Emcibacteraceae bacterium
ATCGGTTCAACATGTGAAACGATAGTCAGGTCATAATTTCTGTTTCTCAGAATTTGATCAATCCACTGGGCCCATTCCATATTTTCGATGTCTATTTTAATACCAATACGACCAAGCTGGCTAGCAATGAGTTCGCCGGTGCGCCGTGCATATATGGGCGGTGGTAATTTAAGGGTGGCCTTAAAGCCGTCTTCCAAACCCGCTTGCGCCATGTAATCCCTCGCTTTATCAAGATCAAATTCATATAGTCCGGTGAGGTCCACATAATCCGGATGGCTCGGGGCGAAATGGCTGCCTATCGGTTCGGCATTACCAAACATCGCCCCGTCGATCAGCTCTGCACGGTTAATGGCATGGGCCATGGCCTTTCTAACCAATATATTATCAAACGGTGGTTTCTTATTATTGGTCGAAAGAATAGTTTCCCCCGCCGTAAGCCCGACCACAGCCTCATAATCTGGATCACGGTCAAATAAAAACAGGTTTTCCGGCGCGGGATAATTGGGGAATGTGTCAATATCCCCGGCCTTCATTGCCGTATAGGCTGATAAAGGGTCCGTAATAATTTTAAACGTCGCCGCTTCGAGGCGCGGTGGTGCGCCCCAATAATTTTCATTGCGGATCAATTCAATTCGGTCGCCCCTGACCCATTTTTTAAACCTAAATGGCCCTGTACCTACCGGATTAACAGCATTATTCGCCGCTGTTTCCTCGCCAACGATCACTGCATCACCAAGGCCAATATTAAATAAAAAATCTGTACGCGGTTGATCCAACGTGATCATGATGGTTGATTTGTCAAACGCATCAATCATAACAATTGGTGCAAAAATATATTTTTTGGCATTGGTTGAACCCGCCGCCCGTGCCCTGTTAAATGAATATCTTACATCATCCGCATCAAAATCCGACCCGTCGTGAAATTTTACCCCCTCCGCCAGATGAAAAATATAGGAACGCCCGTCCGTTGATACTTCCCAAAACAACGCCAGTCCTGATTGAACCTCGCCATTCTGATCAATCCTGACTAGTCCTTCAAATATATTTCCGTAAACCACTTCGTCAATCGCCGCCGCAGCCCCCGATGTCGGGTCAAGGTTTGGCGGTTCAAGCTGTAAACCCACATTGATATTATCCGCCTGTGCAAAAGCAGGAAAAATCATAAATATAAAAATCAGTGATAAAGTTTTTTTCATCAAGTGCGTTGCCTAACCGCAACAATAATACCTTCAGGACTTAATGATTTGATCATATCACACGTTTTTTGCGATATCCCCTCCTCAATAATATATCTCACTTCATTTGACACAGTTTTTCGGGCATTCAATAAAATTTTCAACGCTTTATCGTTGGTTTTTACATTTGTAAAACTCATATGATGAATATGTTGGCCGAGCATCGCCGGAAGCTGTGCCGGATTACCGAAAAGCGCAAAAGTAACATCCTCATTTTGCGTTATTTTCGCCATCAAAGAAGTTGACATGTTTTTCCCAGCATAGGGTCCAATATGGCCCGCGCCCGAATATACAATAATTTTCCCGTCCGCACGCAAATGTAGCAATGCATCCGCACTGTCCTGATTTTTCGTCGCGCCAAAGGCGGGGACTTTTAAACCAATTGATAGGCCAAATGCACCCATCGCCACTGTAAAACCACGTCTTGTTATAGTAAGGGCATTTTTCCGCTTCATCGGGGCTCCGTATCCTCTAAACATTAGAAACATACACTAGCCTCAAGCGTTATAAGATAAAAGGATAAATCAAAAATAATTACACTAGATGCTTATTAAGCTTCATCCGTTTCTACGTCTTTCGCCAATTGTTGAAATCTTTGTTTTCCCGGCTCTGAAAGTCCGCGGTAAAGCATTATTACTGCTTTTTCATCGGTGACCAGGCCATCATAGTTTGGCATAACATTTATTTCGCGCGAATTAAAACGATCAAGCACTTCATTAATGGTCATATGCATATAGTCTGCAAAGTTTTCAATTTCGGTGATTTTAAGCGATCGATTGCCGCTAATTATATCAGAAACACGGGTATGTGGAAGTCCAAGCACTTTTGCCAGGTCCTTCTTTTTTTTCCCAAGTTCTTTAATACGCTGCGATATCCACAGTCTTTTTCGTAAATCCATTGCGGTATAATGACTATAAAAATAAAAATACACGCACTAAAAACGTACATTACACTTGACTCTAGAACATTATATCTACATTACTAATGTACGGTTGAAAAGTATAGTTTGCAATAATGGTATGCTTTTTTATCGTGGCAAAGTATCATTCCTTTCCCCAATAAGGAATGATGATTTTTCGGGACAAGTTGATCATGCTTGTCCCGTTTTCTTTTTCATCACCATTTTTAATGATAAAAAAATAAAGGCAGACCCAACCGGATCTGCCTTCCCCCCTAGGAAGTAATTTTTACAAAATAGTCTTGAAGAATTTAATCAGATTAGCAACCTGAACATAATTATCGTCACTAAAACCAGTGGATTGATCAGCAATCAATAACCCAACAGCCAACATAAGGACGCAACAAGCGCTATTCACAAAACCCAAATACATTTTACTCTCCTGCATACACAATACTCAAATTTAAATTTCCCATTTTGATGCACTAGTCAACAAAACTCAAAAAATAAACTACAAACATATACAATGCGAAAAGCGTGCCAAAAGAAACAAATTGTTTATTTTCAGCGTGTTAACAGAATAATAAAAATATAAAATTATATCGATGTAAAAACTATTTACACTAATATTTTGCAAGTCCCAAAATAAGACAGTAAAATATTAGTTAATCCACCTCACCCATCAGCAATTTATAGGCAGCCGACGCCATAACTTTTGCTGAATTAATCATATCTTCCACGACCACATATTCATCGGGTTGATGGGCAAGCTCAAGAATGCCGGGACCATAAGCAATACAGTCCTGAAGGTTACCGATCCGGTCGATATGTTTTTGATCATATGTACCCGGCGAGCATATTAAATCAGGTTTTTTGCCGAGTATTTCTTCAATTGCCTTCGCAGTAGCCCTAACCACAGGGGCATTTTCATCGGTCATGCTCGGTATAACTTCAAGCATGTCACGGATTTCATATTTAAATCCGTCCCTAGTTTTTGCAAGTGTTGCTAAAATTTCTCTAACCTCGCCTTTAACATCATCAAGCTGTTCTTCCACAAGAAAGCGTCGGTCAATAATCATCCGGCAGCTATCCGGAACACAGGGTGCCGGTAGCCCCTCGTTTCCTTCTTCCTGACCGCCGTGAATACTGTTGATATTAAGTGTCGATTGTTTGGCCCCTTCAGGCACAACCGGCATACTGGTATAACGCGCCGCCATTGCCGGGTATAACTTATCTTCAAATTCCGTCATCACCGCCCCCATATGACGCACGGCACAATCGCCAAGAAACGGCATTGACCCGTGAGCAATGCGGCCATGGGTTTCAATTTCCGCCCACCACACGCCCCGGTGACCAAGGCAAACCCGGTCAACATTAAGCGGTTCCGGTATAATCACATGATCGACACGGTCTTTTGAAAAATAGCCCTTCTCGGCCAAATAAGCGACCCCTCCTAGCCCACCACTTTCCTCGTCAGCGGTTCCTGATATCTCGATAGCACCTTTAAGTTCAATACCACTCTCAATTAACGCCTCAACCGCAATGATCGACGCCGCTAATCCGCCCTTCATGTCACAAGCTCCGCGACCATATATTTTGCCGTCAATTAATTCAGCGGCAAAGGGGTCTTTGGTCCATCCATCACCGGTTTCAACCACATCAATATGGCTGTTAAAATGCACGCACGGGCCTTGTCGTCCTGTTTCATAGCGGGCAACAACATTATAACGCGGGTAATCCGCACAATCGCCCGGCGCACCATAAGCACGGATATATTCAACGGTAAAACCTCTGTTTTTAAGACGGTTACCGATATATTCAACACAGGCCTGATAATCATTCCCAGGTGGGTTCACGGTGGGAAATCTGATTAAGTCTTGACAAAGGCGCACAAGTGCCACCTCCGATTTTTCAATCAGTTCAAATGTTTTATCCAGTGATTGTTCGCCCATAAAATCTGTCTTTCAATTAATAATTATCGGCAAAACTTATTCCTTATGCAAGACGATAACAAGACTTTATTTTTATAATTACAAGAGAGAAGATTATTACTTTTTACCAAATACGTTCTTTATCCACACTCTAATATATATCCGATCACAACAAACAAATCACGAAAATATCGACCTAATATTGACCTACATCAAGGTCGTTTACATATGATTTTATAAAATCAACATAAGGAAAATAAATAAAATTAATTCTGGAGAAAAGAAATGATTAAAACAATACTTGTCCCCATCGGACACGACAAAGGCGCTGCCGAACGCGTAAAACTCGCATGTGACCTAGCCGTAAAATATGACGCCCATGTAAAAGCACTTCATGTTTTAACCCCCGCCAGCGATATGTTTAAATCGGTCCCCATTCAGGCATATACTGCCCAGGCCTTTAATCAATATGAAAAAGACCTCAAGGAAGAAGCCGACAAATACAGAATAACATTTGAAAAACAGCTCAAGTCTGCCGGTGTTCGCTATGATTGGTGTCAACAACAAGGCAACATGCTTGATTTTCTAAACCTGCATTCACGGACTGCTGATCTAACCATACTTACTCAAAAAAGTTCGTCACTAGACGATATTATGAGCGTCATGCATGATTTCATTATCGAAAGCGGTATGCCGGTCATTGTTATCCCCGAAGCAGGCGCAAATGCCGATTATAACAACATCCTCATTGCCTGGGACGGTAGCGAACAATGCGCAAGAGCAACACATGATGCAATGAATATTCTTGAAAACGCCAATAAAGTCACTGTGCTCACCATCGCCGAGAATAATAAAAACCTTCTTTCCGAAGCAGATATATGCGTGAAGCTTGCCCGCCACGGCGTTAAGGCAGAGGTCCTGACCGTTAGCCCGGAAAATTCGGTTGCTGAAACAATTCTCGAAACAGCGGGTAATATCAATGCTGATTTAATCGTATCCGGCGCATGGGGCCATCGTCGATTACGGGAAATTATATTTGGTGGTGTGACAAAAAGTTTGTTGAGCAATCAAAAATACTCAATATATCTTTCACATTAACATTCGCCACTAAACAGTATAACGCCGCAATTTCATAAACTCATGTGGAATTGCGGCGACTTTTATTATGTCTTTGCCAGTTTCTTATGAATAACAGCCAATATCACACTTTCCGGTATCCCAACCGCAAGTACTGTTGTCGACATGACGAAAAACTGGGTCAGTGGCTGCATGAACATTTGCTTTTCTGCCTCAAGTGATGCGACCATGGCATCATACTTTGGCCCTGATTGCACCGGCAGCTGCGCAATATAATAATTATAATAATCATCCAGAAACGACGGGTTTATATAACTGGTATAAATCACATTATAAAATCCAAATATTAATCCTGCCACCGCAGAGATCGCCACACCAAGCATAATTTTTTGCCATATGGTTTCAGATTTCACCGCGCCCGACCTTGCCACTTCGTTAAAAGCCAGATAAATCATGCCGAGGCAGGCAACAAACGTTACATAACCAAAAACTTCAGAACTGCCAAAATTATCAGACGATGATCCATTCATCAGATAATCACCGCTCACAATGATTACAACAAGCAACACGCCGCAATAACCACCCCATTTTAATGATGTTTTTAACATTTAACTCTCCCGTAAATCATTAGCGTCTCAACATATGAATAAACCAAAGTCTGTCGCCACCCAAATGGGTGGTTTTTCTTAAGAACTTATAATATTAAGCATTTTTGCCTCGGCTGCTGCCTGTGTCCGGTTACTAACGCCAAGTTTGCCATAGATATTTTTAAGATGACTTTTCACCGTATTCGTCGTGATTATCAACTGTTCGGCAATCTCTTTATTGGTGTAACCATGACAAAGAAATAACAGCACTTCTATTTCACGTTTACTAAATTCTCCACTATCCAGTATTTTAACTGCCGTATGGTCAATATCCTGTTTTTCAATCGGTTGGTATAATTTGAGCGCCGCCCAACCGCCAAATATTAAAAATAATAGCGCAATAAGCCCCACATATATTTCCGTACTTACCATGCGTGCAATATAAAATCGCTGTGTTGTATCAAGCACAATAAGAAATAGTGCAAGCAGTAAACCATATCTGAATATCACTGAAATCATCCATTGATTTCCTTATTTTTAATAGCCCGCAGCACAGCCGTCTTTTCGTGGGTCAGACCCGCCGATTAATGTCCCCTTTTGCCAATCAATCCAAATTGCCTGCGAACCACCAATTAAGTTTCCAGACACAACCGGATTATGACCACGTTGTCGCATATCATCAAGTAATGCGTCATCAATCCCCGCTTCGACCTCAACATCGTCTGTACCCGGGACGGGGAAAAAGCGCGGCAAATCCATTGCCTGCTGAATATCATAATCATATTCAATCATCCTGCTTAAAAACTGCATATGACCAAATGCTTGATATTGCCCGCCCATAACCCCGAAGGGCATAATGGTGCGCCCGTCCCGCGCTACCATCGCCGGAATGATCGTATGTAGAGGTCTTTTATTGCCAGCAATGGCATTAATGTGCCCTGCTTGTAACGAAAACCCTCTGCCACGGTTATGAAGCAACACGCCTGTTTTTGGCGCCATGATACCGCTGCCGAATGTGCCAAAGATAGTATTTATAAAACTGGCACAATTACGGTCTTTATCGACCACCGATATATAAACCGTGTCCCTATGGTTCGGCAGCTCAAAATCCGGCAAATCATTAATTCGCCGATCACTGATCATTTCATACATACGGGTAATGTTATCTTCCGAAAGCATTTCTGTCGCTGGTACATAACCATGATCCGGGTCACCAATATAAGAATCCCGCTGATGATAAGCGATCCTTCCCGCTTCGATCTCTCTGTGCACCCGCGCGCTATCAAATACCCCATCCTTGGCTACATCAAACCGTTCCATCACCTTAAGCAACATCAGGGCAATAATACCCTGCCCGTTTGGCGGGCATTGATAAACATCATATCCTTTATAGTGCGCCTTTATCGGCGTCACATAATCGCCTTTAACATTTTTAAAATCGTCAAGGGTCTGTAGTCCGCCAAGCTCCTGCAAACACCCGACCATATCTTGCACTACATTACCGAAGTAAAAACCGTCACGGCCTTCCTCCCCAATAATTTCAAGTGTGTTGGCCAATGCCGTTTGTCTTAAAATATCGCCTTTAACCAACATTTTCCCATTCGGCATAAATAATTCTGCGGACGGTGTACCTGCGGTTAAATAATCCGAATTATTATTAAAATCCGTAGCAACTCGCGGTAAAATCTTACAGCCGTCCTTGGCATATTTTATCGCCGGAACAAGCAATGCTTTTAAACTCATCCTGCCATGATCAGTAATTAGCCTATCCCAAGCGTCAACTGCGCCGGGAATAGTCACTGCATGAGGGCTGGTTTGGGCAATTTCTGTGATGCCATTATCTGAAAACCACTTTAAATTCGCCGCCGCCGCCGCACGGCCCGACCCGTTATAGGCAATATAATCAATACCACCACCGGCCGCATACATGGCAAAACAATCGCCGCCAATGCTCGTTGATTGCGGTTCCACCACACACTGAACCGCGCAGGCTGCCACCGCCGCATCCATGGCATTGCCGCCCGCCTTTAATATTTCCAGTGCAGTCTCTGTCGATAAAGGGTGCGACGTTGCCGCCATGGCATTTTTCGCCACAACTGGCGGCTCTCCAATTTTCTTAAAATATGTCAT
>JAESUD010000324.1 GCA_016763335.1 Emcibacteraceae bacterium
ATTTCTTGAAGACGTCGCGACGCCATTAAATATAGAACTTTGAAAATTTTTCCAGTCTGACTGCCACACCGCAACATCATACGTAAACATACCATCGGCCAAATTACCTTTTACGCCGAGGTCATAGCTCCAAAGCGTATCCGCAGCGAGTACCACCGGAGCTATAGGATCACCACTAACAATATCCGCGAGAGGGAAGTTTCCGGAACTCGGGCGAAATCCGCTGGCGGCTTTGACATATACGGACATATCATCTGAAGGACGATATCTAAAGGCAAGCATATGTGTATCAACGGTTTGTGAAGCATGCGGCAAAACGGTCTTTTCAATTTCCGGCGGCTTGCCCAACAACGCACCTGCTTGATCAATAGTAAGGTCGAGTGAATTGTTACTTAATCTTAGGCCATAGGTAACATCGAAGTTAGATGTGATATAATAAGTTGCGTTACCGAAAACGGCATATTCCTTATATTTCGAAACAAGTTCAGCAACACCAACGACTGCAACAGGTACGATCTCTACACCTTGGTCATCAAATGTATCTTCCTTTGTAAAGTAGGCACCAACAATCCATTCAAAAGTGTCGCTTTCTTCGGACGTCAATCTCATTTCGTGAACAAGTTTTTTAGACTCTGGTTTCTTGTTTAATATCACCGATGTTGTTGTACCTACTGGATTGCCCAACACAAATTCATCAATAACGCCGGCAAATCCTGCTGTCTGGTCACTGATTGATGCTTGCTCATATTTCACAAAACTTGTTACAGACGTAAAAGTAGCCCTGTCAAACTCATACTCAAAGGTTCCAGAATAATTTTTGAACTTAATGTTATTTTCCACAGGCGCATTTATAGTTGTATAATTACCATATCTGCCGTCATCTGAATCCGACCCTTCAAGAATTACTTGAGAACTCATAGGCAATCGGTCTGTTGTTGAAGACCTTTAAATTTAAAGGTTGCGCGTTCACTTAATTTTGCCATGAAATCAACCGAAAATCCAAAACGCTGCGTTGTATTGGCATCTTTATTCAGAAGATTGCCTGTGCCATCTTCAACAACATCGACATAACCTCTTCGATCTTCATAATAGCCCGCAACAGTGATACCCATTTTATCTTCAACAATTGGCGCACTCAAACGACCATTATATATTTGATTAAGCCCACCTCTACTAGTTGATGACAGGTCCACCCCTACCTCGCCACGTATTTCCTCCATCGCAGGATCACGAGAAATATATTTCACGACACCACCCACAGCATTTGCGCCATAAAGCGTCCCTTGCGGGCCTTTGACAATTTCAATTCTCTCTACGTCTCCGAGCAATCCATCGTAAAAATAAACACTCCCTGCCGCATAACCGGAATTGGAAGTGAACGGGACGTCATCCACATAAATACCCACAACAGGAATAGAACTGGATTGTGGCACCCCACGTGCTGAGATACTACCCACACCGGATACGCCATTATTATTAAGTGTTATACCCGGCATATAGGCTATCAAATCACCCAGATCGGTTAATCCTTGGGTTTTGAATTCTTTAGGATCAACGCTTACAACAGAAGCCGCCACATCCTGAAGATTTTGTTCACGTCGGTTGGCTGTCACAACAACAACATCAGTATTTAGTTTTTCCTGACCTTCATTAGCGACGTCTTGTGCAATTACCAGCTCAGGTACAAATCCTAATACCGAACAACTAGCAAGCAAAACCAGCCTTCTCACTTTATTCGTTAATTTACTCGGTGAACAACTTTTACATATTTTCATTATAATTTCCCTCTCGATGCATCCTGATTAATTATATTCCCTATCGAATGTTCTTTCACTATATCTATATTTTTTCATAAATCAAGAAAATTGCGCAATATGCAAATTATTTATAAAATGCCTTATTTTATTTGACTATCTAATCTCTTAAAGCTATTGTTTTGAAAAATTAACGCCAGTTATTAAGTCATTTTTTCATATTTTGCTTTATATGCAATTTTTGCATATAAATATTAAAATTAGCTGGCGATGAACATAAAAAACAACGAAAGTATTAATATGAACCGTGAAGTATCTGTATACAAAGAAGAGTGGCCGCTCAAAGAACCATTCGAAATAACTGGTTATTTATTTAAATCATTTAAGTTGTTAATTGTAGAAATTAATGATGGTGACAATATCGGCAGAGGCGAAGCATCCGGTATTTACTATTTAAATGATACAGTCGACACAGCATTTGAACAGGTTCAAACTGTACTGGAAGATTTAAAAAACGGTATGGACCGCGTTTCATTGCAAAATAAATTACCAGCCGGAGGCGCCCGAAATGCGATCGACTGTGCCCTTTGGGATTTAGAGTGCAAAATAAAAAATAAAAGCATATGGGAAATAACCAACATAAAACCAAAACCGCTCCTTACCGCTCACACGATCGGCGTAATGAAAACCCCTGAACTGGCGGCAAGAAAAGCGATTGAGATGCAAGATAAGTCGTTGTTGAAAATAAAGTTAAATGGAAATAACCCCATAGACCACGTTCGTGCAATACGTAAAGCACGCCCAGATGCCCGACTATTTATCGATGCGAACCAAGGGTTTTCTTATCAACAATTGCTTGAATGTATCCCGGAATTTAAGAAATGTGGCGTTGAAATGATTGAGCAACCCCTACCGCGCGGCGAGGATAAAATCCTTGAAGGATTAAATCCGGAAATTCCTTTAGGTGCAGATGAAAGCTGTCTGCACCGCGGCGAGTTAGAGGACGCAGCAAAACGCTATCAGATGATAAATATCAAGCTGGATAAAACAGGTGGATTAACCGAGGCTTTATTGCTCGTAAAAGAAATCCAATCAAAAGGCCTTGATATAATGGTCGGAAATATGGGCGGGACATCGCTTGCAATGGCACCAGGATTTGTTGTCGCTCAAATGTGCCAACTTGTCGATCTTGACGGGCCTTCTTGTATTACATTTGACCGTCTTAACGGTCTGCCTTACGTTGGCGACAAAATTGAACTTTCCAATAACTTAATTTGGGGTTAGTTTATTCACGAAAATATTGTAAGAATATAAAAAATTTAATCATCCGAAATGGGGTCTAAAACTATGGATTATACTGATATCATAACAAATCTTGGCGGCAATGGAGCTTCGAACCATGCCGAGAATATGAATCAGGAAACGACCAAAAAAAGTTTTGATCCTATTTCATTTGGTAAAGAAGTCCGCCGGCTGCGCAAACAAAAAGGTTGGACTCTGGAAAAACTCAGCCATCTAACGGCTATATCCCAATCCAATTTATCTCGTCTAGAAACCGGTAAAATAGCGCTCTCTCTAGAACGAATTCACATGGTCACAAACGCGCTGGGTATAAGTTTCAGTTTACTGCTTAACGATTCCATGAGGCAACCATCACCGGGAGTAACCCGCTGGCGAACTGTAACCCACGCAGGGAAAGGGACAATTGTCGAGCAAGACAATATTCAATTCGAGCATGTTTGCAATGATGTTCTTGATCAAAAATTATTTACCGGCATAGCCACCCTTAAAGCAAAATCTTTTGAA
>JAESUD010000325.1 GCA_016763335.1 Emcibacteraceae bacterium
GATCGGGAAACAATGTCGCCTGAAAACGGTCTTCTCCTTCAATAAAGTTTGTCATCAGTAATCCCCAATATGGTAAAAAAACAACTATAGCAGAGAGGGAAGACTTTTCACACAGTCTGGGTCGAAAGCAGACATTTAAACGGGCTACGATGTTTCCACGGTAGCCCGTTTCACTAGATTGATTATTTTATGTTAAATTGTCTCGATGCATTATCTTTTCTTTCTGACCAGTCGAACAAATATCATGAAGTGGCTGACCAGTAATAAGGGCACCCATAAGGTTGGGATATACCAGGCGCCTGCTAGGAACGGGACGGCTTCTGGGTGGCTTAGGGCTGCTAATAAATCGACAGTGCCGACTATATTAAATACCCATACCAATGCTAGTACACCTGACCAACCGGCTCTTAGCGCGATCATGGTAATTATAGCAAGTATGGCAGATAATAAATCGCCGTAGGCTGTTGTTACGGCGAAACTGCTTGGTAATGTTTCCATGACGACACCGGGAACAAGAAACACCATACCAACATGACGAGAGGCATGCGGGAGGGTTAACCAGAATAAAGATTTGTTAAGCGATAAACCTTCTAAGGCAGGGGCTAATATCCACTTTGCCAATAAGCTCCATACAAGAATACTAAAGAAGACCTGTAATATAAAAATTGTTAAAATATCCATTATTTTATCCCAACTTTATGGGGTGCTTCTAAATGTTTAATTTTAGATTTTAACTTGGCAACTTCATTGATGAGATAGTCCTGTTTTGCATATGAATATTCTTGAGGTCTGTAACTCATTGTTTGATCAAACGTGATTAGCCAATTCCAAATTGTTTTTAGAAGGGATGGCTTTTGCAGTGTTATTATATTTTCATTTTGAGTAGTCATATTGATTTCCTTTATGTGTATTTGACAAGTGTATATACACATATAATGTCAAAAAAATTAAATAATGTTATCAACCTCTGCGAGGTCGGATTGTAATTGGTTCCAAATATTGGCGCCAAGTTGTTTTTTAAGTATGGTTTGGGCATCACGCCAAAGGGGTAGTGCTTCGCTTAAAATAGATACTCCCTTATCAGAAAGGTAAACCGATTTAGCGCGGCGGTAACCTTCTGCGGATACTGATATTAATTCATCGCGTTCAAGCGGTTTTAAATTCCTGGATAATGTTGTCCTTTCCATACTTAATAATTCAGCCAATTCGGTAAGGGTTACGGTATTGCTGCCGCCAACGACGGATAATAATGTAAACTGAGTTGGGGTAATTCCTACTGGCCTCATGGCTTCGTCATACATACGTGTTACTTTACGGGTTGCCATGCGAAGTTTTCTACAAGCGCAGTTTCCTGCGACGTCAGTGGCTATTTGTTTCATAAGTTCATCTCTAGTCATATATAGTGTATATACACATTATGAACTTTAAGTCAATATATTTTCTTTCATTTTATTAATTTATAATTATGCCGAACCAAGTTTAGAAGAGCATTGGTTCGGCATTTTAACCTTAATTTACATTGACATAATAAGGGCATATATAATGTATGAAGCTGAAAACGTACTTAGTACAAATGCTGGTACGCGGACGAATGAAATACCGGTATAATATAAAATAGCAAAAGCGACCCTGCCAATAACGAATAACATTGCCGCCGTTTCTGCTCCATTAAAATCCAGATTAGTGAGCGCCGCTGCGGCAAGTATTGGAACGCCATATGCGGCTGATTCTATTTGATTGGCGTAAGCGCGTTGTATGCGTAGGGCCAAGGGCGGTTTTTCGACGGTTCCCCGATTTGCTGAAAAACCAAAGCCGAAGCCCTGAGTGATATAGGTGGTCATAATTTCCAGACCAAGCATCAACAGGGTGATGATGCCAAATATGATAAGTGCTGAAATGAAAGACATAATATTTTTCCTTTGAAGATTTGAAGTTGCGATTTTTTGATATTTAAATTAAAATTCTGCTTGTGTTTTACGTTAATTTACACATACTAGTCACATGGATAGTTATATATCTATCCGATTGGATAGATTGTCAATAAAGAAATTTATAAATATGTCACGTTCAAAAAAAGTTGATACGAAAACAGCCATAGAATCTGCCATGGCACTGTTCTGGAAACAGGGATATAACAATCTGGGAACGCGTCAGATCGAGGAAGAAACAGGTATAACCCGGTTTACCTTGCAAACGTCTTATGGCGGCAAAAAACCTTTATTTTTAATGTCTTTGGATGCTTATTTAGATACTTTTGAATTATATGCGGCGCCAAACATGGCCGATGGAAATCTTGATACTATTGCAGATTGGTTTAATGATCGTGCCAAACCGAAGATGTTTGCTGAGGTTACTTGTTATGGATGCCTGTTATTAAATTCAACCGTTGAATTTGCTGCACAAGATGTTGATGTAAATTTACGGGCAGATCGATTCTTCAAAATCGTAAGAAGCGGTTTTCATGCAGCCTTGAGTGCCGTTAAACAAAAAGGCGGCGTTTCTTCCGATTTTGAAGTGGCTGAAATGGCTGAAGTTCTGTTAAGCGCAGCAATAGGATTAAATATAATGATCAGGTCCGCTGGTGTTAATGCCGCAGGAAAAGATATGGCACAGTCCATTGGAAAAATGATAATGAATTGGCAAAACGATAAATAATCAGAGCTACGGGCGGAATTGGCTTATTGTTATAGTGCCTGATCAATATCATTAATTAAGTCATCGGTGGTTTCTATTCCGGTTGCGAAGCGTATCATTCCCATCGTAATGCCTTGTTTTTCAACGACCTCTTGTGGCAACCTGCCACCAAATAGTGCTGCTGGTTGAATGACAGTCGACGATACACCACCAAGGCTACTTGCGTTTCTTGCTAGGTTTAGGTTTTTAATAAAAGATTGCCCGGCATCATATCCGCCTTTTAAATCAAAAGTGAGCAGGCCGCCATAACCGGACATCTGACTTTTTGCCAGTTTATGCTGAGGGTGATTTTTTAGACCGGGATAATATACTTTTTCGACGGCGGCATGTTGTTCAAGATATTCGGCGATGGCCATTGCGTTTTTATTATGCTGCGCTATGCGCAGGCCAAGTGTTCTGATGCCGCGTAGGGCAAGCCATGAATTAAAGGGTGCCGCAACGGACCCCAATGTCATACTTAAATCCCATATCTTTTCCATGATTTCTGCTGATGCTGTGACGCTTCCTGAGAGCAAATCATGATGGCCGCCAATGTATTTCGTTGCGCTATGCATGACGATGTCGACACCAAAATCCATCGGTCGCTGATTAAGCGGGGTTGCGAATGTATTGTCGCAAAATGTTAATATTCCATATGATTTTGCCAATTCGCACACCGCTTTAAAATCAGTGATATGCATCAACGGATTTACGGGCGTTTCTAAAATAATTAGTTTGGTATTGGGTCTAATCGCTTGCTCAAATGCCTCAACGGATGTTTGATCAACCCGTGTTGAGGTCACACCTTGGGCAGGTAATATTTTATCAATCATTTCACCAATGCCAATATAATGGCAATTCTGAGCAACCACATGGTCCCCGGCTTTTAAGAAAGTCATCATGGTTGTGGATATGGCGGCCATGCCGGACGCAAACATCATCCCTGTTTCGCCGCCTTCTAATCCGGCAATTATTTTAGAAAGTCTGGAACTGGTTGGATTACCACGGCGGCTGTAAAATTTATCACCGAGTGGCACATCAATTTCTTCGTAATGTTGTTCATCTTTTATGGCGTAATTTACAGATTGATGTATGGATGGCGAGATTGCCAAATCATCATCAAAATTTTCATCAAGGTTTAAAACTTGTGTATTTTGAGACCAAATTCTGTTGTCATATTTATCAGCCATATCTGTGCTTTCTTATTATTAAATGATTAAATTCAACAGTAAGAAAGATGTTTTATCAGTGCAATAAATACATTGTACTGATGGCAATGTATTTATTAAGGGGTGATTTAAATGGTGAAACTATCCCACGGGCCGGTAATCGCGAGAGTTTTGGTCGGCGATTGAATATTAATAAACAAAATAGTACCGTCAGGTGAAAAACAAGCCCCAGCGGTTTCCGAGGCAATTTTTAGTTTTGCTAACGCGTAAAGCTCACCATTTGGTGTTATTCCCCTTATATAATTGGTGGTGCCGTCATAATGGTCTTCGCAGACAATTAAATGGCCGTTTGGCGCAACGGTGAGGTTGTCACCAAGGCCAAATGTGTCGGGATCAACAGATTCGAAAAATAACTGCAGCTTGCCTGGAATATTATTTTCTTGTGGTGTTCCTTCCGCGGGGGATGGTTGATACCTCATGATTTGTCCCAAGTTTTTAACGCCTCCCGTTGTGCAACAGAAATATAATTCGTTATCGCCCCAATATATGCCTTCGCCGCGGGCAAATATTGTTGCGCCCTTATTATATCCCTGAATTCTAAGGTCATCATTGGGGCTTTCTATATCGTTTATGTCGATCCATTTTGCATGGCGCCAACTTCCTTGTTCAAATGAATTCTCAACCCAGTTTCTACTATCAAAACCTTTGTCTTGTCCTTTGATGCCCAGGGCTTGAAGTTTTCCGCCCTTAGCCAGTTCACCGTATTTATTGGGAATGAACCGGTAAAAGAGGCTGTTTGGTCGGTCTTCGGTTAAATAAACAATGCCTGTTTTTGGGTCCACGCAAGCGGCTTCATGGTTAAAGCGGCCTAAAGCTTTTAATGGTGCAGGTTTGCTTATTTTATCTGCTTTTGCGGATACCTCAAAAACCCAACCGTGATCAAGTTGTCCATGTTCGCCTTTATTGAAGACGCTTTCTTCGCAGGATAACCAGCTGTCCCAAGGTGTAATGCCGCCGGCACAGTTTCTAGTGGTGCCAATTAAACTCCAATATTCCCGGACACGTTGCCCGGTCGCCATGTCATAAATAATTGTCGTCGTTCCGCCGGGTAGCGGCTCATCAGCAGGGGAACGATCATAGGCAAATTCAAGGAGCGGTTTTTGCATTTTTGACATTTCAGGGTCATGGTTATCCAGTGCCATTTCGTGATTTCTTATGAGAGCAACTTTTGATCCTTCTAAAGCGAAACATCCCATACCATCTGCCTTGTTCGGTACCAGATAACCGTCATTCATCTTATCGCCAAAAGTGGATATGATTTTGTATGAAAACCCTTGTGGTAAATCGAGAATATCGTCAGGAACTAATGAGCCGTAACCGGTAACGTTTTTGTTAAACGCCGCTGACCCTTCCGCTAA
>JAESUD010000031.1 GCA_016763335.1 Emcibacteraceae bacterium
ATTTTTGGCTTACTTGGACTGGCTATATTTATTAAATTTATCGGCTTACCGCGCTCTGCACCACTAGTCGGCGGTCTCACGCTCGCTTTAATGACTTTGCCAACAATAATCATCACCGCCCGTGCTGCCATTAAAGCTGTCCCCCCGTCTATAAAAGAGGCGGCCATAGGCCTTGGCGCGTCGCATGTGCAGACAGTTTTTCACCATGTGTTACCGCTAAGCATGCCCGGTATTTTAACCGGATCCATTATTGGCATGGCCCAGGCACTCGGCGAAACAGCACCGCTTTTAATGATCGGTATGGTCGCCTTTATCGTTGATACCCCCGGCGGCATTATGGAAGCCTCAACAGCCCTTCCCGTACAAGTATTTCTGTGGGCCGATAGCCCCGAACGCGGGTTTTTAGAAAAAACAGCGGCAGCCATCATGGTGCTTCTAATGTTTCTAATCATCATGAACGGCCTTGCGATCTGGTTAAGGCAAAAATTTGAAAAAAAATGGTAAGTAAAATGAATTTAATCAATATATCTAACGAGCAGTCAAATGAAACCCTTGAGCCGAATGTTAAAATGACCGCAAGGAAGCTTAATGTCTATTATGCTGACAATCATGCTTTAAAAGACATCGACCTTGATATCAATGCCAATGAAGTTACGGCCTTGATCGGGCCTTCAGGATGTGGGAAGTCAACTTTTTTACGCTGTCTTAACCGCATGAACGACATTATAAATATCTGCCGTGTTGAAGGAAACATCACCCTTGAAGATCAAAATATCAATGATAAAAGTATTGATGTCGTTCAGCTTAGAGCCCGTGTCGGCATGGTATTTCAAAAGCCCAATCCGTTTCCAAAATCTATATATGACAATATAGCCTACGGCCCGCGCATTCACGGCATTTCAAGAAACAAAACCGAGCTAGATGAAATTGTTCAAACAAGTTTGAAAAAAGCCGGTTTATGGAACGAAGTAAAAGATAGACTTGACGCATCCGGTACTTCGCTTTCGGGCGGGCAACAACAGCGGCTCTGCATTGCCAGAACGATCGCTATCGAACCAGAGGTTATATTAATGGATGAACCATGTTCGGCGCTTGACCCCATCGCCACGGCGATTATTGAAGAACTGATTGAAGATTTAAAAAATCGTTATGCCATTGTGATTGTAACACATTCCATGCAGCAGGCAGCAAGGATTTCACAGAAAACAGCTTTTTTTCACCTCGGAAAAATTATTGAACATGGTGATACCCCAGCCTTATTTACCAATCCTACACATGAAAAAACCAAAGATTATATTACCGGTCGTTACGGTTAATAAAAGGAATAAAGATGACACATTCACATATTGTAAGATCATTTGATGAAGATCTGAACGAACTACGCGGCAGAATAGTTAATATGGCAGCACTGGTTTCACAACAGTTTTCACAGGCGGAACAATCACTTTTGGAAAAAGACCTGAAACTGGCTGCCTTTGTCAGAGCAAATGATAAACTTGTTGACCAGATGGAACAGGAAATTGAAAAAAATGCCATTGAACTTATCGCCACTAGATCACCTCTTGCGGATGACCTCCGTGAAATTATATCAGCTATTAAAATTAGCAATGCTCTTGAACGCATAGGTGATTATGCAAAAAACCTTTCAAAACGGGTTGTCGTACTAAACGAAATAAAAAATTTCCAGATAAATCATTCTGTTATCAGTCAGATGATCGGTATTATTAATATTATGAATAAAGATGTGATTGATGCCTATATCAATAAATCTTCTGATAAGGCGATCTCTGTCTGGACTAGGGATATCGTCGTTGATAATTTATATGATTCCCTCTTTAGAGAATTGCTCACTTATATGATGGAAAACCCAGAATTCATCACCCCGGCCACGCATCTTTTATTCGTAGCAAAAAATATTGAACGTGCTGGCGATCATCTAACCAATATAGCAGAGCTAATTTATTATATTGTCGAGGGAAAACCACTTGAAATGATCAGACCGAAAGGCGACAATAGCAGTGAGACTAATGTAGATTATTCAGGTTAAGTCACCAGAATAATAACCAGCGGGATAGTAACAACCGTTATCATTGTCTGAAGCGAAATTATCGCCGCCATTAGTGGCGCATCACCGCCCATATATTTAGCAAGTGCATAAGCGGATGATGATGTCGGCACAGAGGCAAAAATCACTGCCGTTGTTGTCATTACCGCTGAAAGCTCAAAATAGCGAGATAGTGCAAATACCGTCGCCGGTAATATGATCATTTTAGCGAAACAGGCGATGGCGGACGGAACAAAAAAATTACGCGCCCCACCAAATTGAAGTCCAGCACCAACACATAAAAGCGCAATCGGCAAGGCAGCCTTGCCAACACTGGCAGTAAAGTCACTTAAAACCGGCACATAACCCCAGCCCATAAAATTAAAACTGAGGCCGATAGCGATGGCGACAATAAACGGGTTACGAGCAATTTCGGTTAATATTTTTGGTTTGGCTTTTTTATTTTTTGATAAAATAGAGGTCAGCAGAATAATTGTCGCTATATTTGAAAAACTTACCATTATCGCAATGGCAAGCGAGCCAATCATTTCACCCTCTTCACCAAGTAATTGACTCGCAACAGCGAGGGCAACAAATGAATTATGGCGGCCAGCACCCTGTAAAACTGACGTTAATGAAGCCGCGCTCATGCCGTAAAATTTGCATATGATATAAGCAAATAATATCGCCGCCAAATAACCCACAATCAGCGTGACCGAAAAACTACCGACAGTATATCCTTCAAAATCAATGACGGACGTTTTATTAAATAATAAACAGGGAAAGAGCACCCAAAATGTCAGAGCGTTAATTTGGTTCCATATATTATCCGAAAGAATAAGATAATTTCGCAGCATCTTTCCCAATAGAATTATCAGAAAAATCGGCGCAACTATATAAACAAGATTTAACATATACGCCTCTTCAACTCAGCAAAATAATGATCAGCGGAATGATGATCACCGATAATAATGTCTGCAGGGAAATAAGTGTCGCCATTAGCGGGGCGTCACCACCCATTTGTTTAGCCAATGGGTAACTCGCCGCCCCCGTCGGTGAAACCGCAAAGATCATCGCCGCCATTGTCATGACAGGCGGAAGCGCAAAGAAGTTAGCCATTAAATAAACAGTAAGCGGAAAAATAATAAATTTACCAACTAATGCAATAAAGGTCGGAATTATTTTTTCCCCAAACCCTTTCATTCGCAGTCCCGCACCAACACATAATAAGGCAATGGTTAATGTTGTTTCACCAATACTAAGCGTTAAAGTATGAAGGATCGGAAGGTTCCCAAGCCCGAGTAAATTAAAAAGTGCTCCCACGGCAATAGCAAAAATAAACGGGTTTCGTTTTAAATCAGACAATATCCTGATAATACCACCGCCTTTAGTATTAAGGATGACCGTCATGCTGATATTAACGACAATATTGGTGAATGTCACAAGGACCGCAATAATAATCGCCCCAAGCATTGCACCTTGTTCACCGTATAACTGGCTTATTATGGCGAGAGCAAGAAAAGCATTATGCCGCCCTCCGCCCTGGATAACCGATGTGATTGTTGGCGCTGAAAGTCCAGCCAGTTTAGAGACAATAAAACAAAAGGCCACCGCAAGCGAGAAGCCGGAAATCACCGTGAGCGATAACGCGCCAATTTCAATCCCGGCAAAATCAATAACCGATGTTTTATTAAACAGAAGGCAGGGAAATAAAACCCAATAAGCAAGCTTATTTAAATGGTTCCACACATCCTCATCTGTAATGAGGAAACTTTTCAGAATATTACCGAGAAGGATAATAAGGAAAATCGGGGCAATCAATAAGCCTAAATCTATCATTTCATTAATTGCCTTTAAAAAGTGCCATTAATCACAAAAACTTTACTTATCTTTAATTGCAGATATCAATAAATACTAGCATAATAATTTACATTCTAATTATATTTGGAAGTACGTGTCATGATAATAAGACTTTTAGCGACTTTATGTATAATATTTAACATCATCACATCACCCGTTTGGGCGCAGGGCATCAAAACCGGCTCATATATTATGCAGAGCAGTGCCAACGAAATTCTTGGCGACGACTTGGCTGCCTCATATGCTAATCTAATTGATCTTGACCTTGATATAACATGGGAAATCGATGTTCCCGAAGATTATGATCCCACTAACCCGCCAGGTATAATGGTTTATATCAGTCCGCAGAATATTGTAAAACTACCAACGGGATGGCTAGGTGTTACCCGTGAAAAAAACATGATCTTTATTGCCGCACGGATGTCCGGCAATAAAGAACCCGTAAACCAGCGCATCGTCATGGCAATTTTATCGCTGCCGCTTATACAGTCCACCTATAAAATCGACACGAATAGAATATATATTTCCGGGTTTTCAGGTGGTGGCCGCATTGCCAGCATGGTTGCAACTAGTTTCCCCCATATATTTAACGGTGCATTATATAATTGCGGGGTAAATTTTTGGCATCAAATAAGTCCGGAACAAAGGGAACTTATAAAAAATAACAATTATGTGTTTTTAACAGGAAGTAATGATTTTAATTTACAGGACACGAAAAAAGTCTATTCAAAATACAAAAAAACCGGTGTTAAAAACATTAAATTAATGGTAATTGCAAGAATGAGTCATTCAAACCCTAAGAAAAACAAATTTTCGCAGGCACTTGATTTTCTCGACCAAAATGGATGATAATTGATTAATCTATTTTATTATGATAATGTAAATTAACATCACCTTATGATTGTAAAAAATATACCTAAAGATGAATTAATATAAAATATAACACTTAATTGGAGAAAATAAATGATTATTCGTAGCCTTTTCCTTAGTTTGTTACTTTTTACCAGCGCTAGTTTTGCTCAAACATTAAAAACTGGTGAATTTGTCATCGAAGCATCACCTACTGAAATTTTAGGCAGCGATGCCGTTAAATATAGTTCAAATATAGGTGTGGATGATATTATTTCATGGGAAGTTTATGTTCCTGAAAATTATGACCCAAACAAACCGGCTGGTATAATGGTTTTCGCAGGTTCCCCACAAAATGTAAGAGCCCCTTTTGGATGGTTGAGCGTGATGAAAGATAAAAATTTAATATGGGTTGCTGCTAGAAAGTCCGGCAATGCATCATCAATTCACCAAAAAAAGCTTCTTGCCATGATGTCTGTTCCCATAATTGAAGAAAAATACAATATTGATAAAAACCGTATTTATATTACTGGTGAGGGAAGAACTGCAGGCAGAGCCGTTTTAGATTACCCACAAATGTTCACAGGTGCAATTTTCATGGGTGACCGCGTTTGGGAAGATAATGCGGATGATAAAGTAAAAGCTATCACCAACAACCGTTATGTTTTCGTAACCCGTGAAAAAACAGCTTTTCCCAAAGGAACACGTTATGCCTATAACAAGTTTAGAAAATCAGGCGTAACAAACAGCAAGATCGTTCTGATACAAGGTAGGCATCGTTACAACCGTCCTAAATTTTCTAAATCAATTGATTATCTTGATGGTTAAGAGAAATAGTGTTGGAAAATATTGATATTTAATTTAACTTGAAATATTAATTTTTTCATTACACAAAGGATCTGGGCAATATGTCAGTACGGTTTTATTTATCAATAATATGTTTATTTCAAATTATTGTTTTTCACTCGATTGCCCAGGAACCAGAGAGTAAATTCAAAACCGGACAATACACTGTTGAAACAACCAGCAGGGAGATCCTCGGGCCTGAGCTTGCCGCTTCCTTTGAAAGTGTCATCAAACAAAACGAAACGATCAAATGGACAATATTTGTCCCTGAAAATTATGACCCTGCCTTTCCGCCAGGAATGATCGTTCATATGACCCAAAGAAATTTGGCAAAAATGCCCATTGGTTGGGCTTCTGTACTTAAAGATAAAAATATGATTTGGATATCATTAAACAAAGTCGGAACGCTTAAACGAAACAAAGAAATGATGCTTTCTGTTCTAGCCACTCCCTATATACAAGAACGCTATAAAATTAATAATAACCGTATATATCTAGTTGCCTCAGCGGATAGCTGTTATGCGGCAAGTGCCGCCATGCAAGTTTACCCCGATATATTTAAAGGTGCAATTTATTCCACCTGCGAGGCGCTCAACTGGAAAAAAGATATCCCGGACACCATTGATAAAATGAAAAAAAATCGCTACGTATTTGTTTCAAGTAAAGAAAAAGATATTGGACAGATTGTCAGAAGATCCGTACGCAAATATGAAGATGCTGGCATTACCAAAATTAAATATTTAAAATTACAAGAATTGGTTTACGGAAGAAACTTTTCCCGACGTAGGTTAAACCAAACCATTGAATTATTAGACGACCTCAATTAAATTTATTGATAAACATACTCAGTAAATTTTGGTTTATGGCGCGCCTTTGTCGCCTGTTCAAACGCAAATGCCGCCTCGATCAGCATCACTTCACTATAGGCCCGACCAACGAAAGATAATGATACCGGAAGCTCGTGAATATATCCCATAGGCACAGTTATAGATGGATAACCACTAACCGCCGCATAAGAAGACGTCCCACCACCACTTGAGTGATCGCCATTAATGACATCTTGACTATTCGCCGGGTTTCTTGACGGCATGACAATCAGATCAAGTTCATGTTCATCCATCAATGTATCAATAAGCATCTGCATCGCCAAATTACTCGCCCTTACCGCCTCAAGATATTCAGTATCGCTGAGCGGTCCTTTTTCTTGAGAACTGATAAATACTTCCTGCTTGAAGTAGGGCATTTCCTGCCCTGCATTTTCAATATTATACTCAATCAAGTCGGCAAGTGTCCTGCTCTTTACCGCCGCCGGCGCTGCTGAAAGATAAGCATTGAGATAATGTTTAAACTCATAATTAAGAACCACACCTTCTGCGTTACCGATCCCATCCTGATCACCAAATTCCACATTATCAATAATAATCGCGCCTTGAGCTTTCATCGCCATAACGCTTTGCTCAAAAATTGCCCCAAGGTCATCATGCATACTAAACGGATTACGAATGACACCAATGCGCTTACCAGCAAGACCATCCTTTTTAAGATAATCAACATAATTAACTTTTTCCGCAGGTTGTTCCATACTTTTTTCATCTTCAACATTTTGACTAACCATTGCCGTTAAAAGATATGCGGCATCGCTGACCGTCCGGGTTATTGGTCCCGCCGTATCCTGCGTCGCGGCAATGGGAATGATCCCTGTACGGCTAACAAGCCCGACCGTTGGTTTAATGCCGACCACACCATTATAGGCCGCCGGACAAACCACCGATCCGTCGGTTTCTGTGCCAATAGTCACCGTCGCCATATTGGCCGCCGCCGCAACCGCAGAACCGGAACTTGACCCACAGGTATTTGCCGTCAGCAGATAAGGATTTCAAGTTTGTCCGCCCACCCCGCTCCATCCGCTAGAGCTATTCGTTGAACGAAAATTAGCCCATTCACTTAAATTGGCCTTGCCGATAATAATCGCCCCTGCCGCCCGTAAGCTCGCGACCATAGGCGCATCATTCAAAGCATAATTTTCCATAAGCGCGATTGAACCCGCCGTGGTCGGCATGTTATCCGCCGTATCAATATTGTCCTTGAGCAGCACAGGAATGCCGTGCATTGGCCCCCGTGGTCCCGTGGCAGCGCGTTCAGCATCTAATGCTTCAGCAATTTTTAAGGCATCCGGATTTATGGCGATCACCGCATTTAAATGTGGCCCATTTTTATTGAGTGCCTCAATCCTCGATATATAAAGTTCAACAACCTTAACGGCGGTATATTTACCGTTATCATAGGCTTCGTTTAATTCACTAACCGTTATTTCATCCAATTCAAAATCATTGATATCCTGCTTTTGCGCAGCACATGACATAATTACCGATACCGATAATGTGATAGCAAATAATCTAATCATTTTTCTTTCCCTCAAAAAATTTGATCAACCCCTGCCCCAACGGCGCACGGATAATTTCGCTTTCGGTAATAATCCCGGTTACAAGTTCATTTGGCGTTACATCAAATGCCGGACACCTGGTCTGGGTATCTTGTGCCGCAATGCGCTTGCCCATAATAACGGTCACTTCATCGCCGCTTCGTTCCTCGATGGGAATATCATCACCGGTTGCCGTTTCCATATCAACCGTGGAAGACGGACAGGCCACATAAAAAGGAATACCATAATACTTAGCCAAAATAGCCACCCCAAGCGTGCCGATTTTATTGGCAACATCCCCGTTAGCCGCGACCCTATCTGTACCGACAATCACCATATCAATATGCCCTGTCGCCATCATATGGGCTGCCATATTATCAGTTAATAACGTCACATCTATACCGGCTTTTTTCAGTTCCCAACTCGTAAGACGAGCCCCTTGAAGCAGCGGCCTTGTTTCGTTGCTATAAACTTTAAACTCAATACCATTATCATGGCCCACATACATTGGCGCTGTGGCAGTGCCAAGTATAGATGTTGCCAGCGCTCCGGCATTGCAGTGGGTCATAATTCCCATGCCGTCCTTGATAAGCGGCGCGCCCATCTTTCCCATGCCTGCGCATAGCTCCCTGTCTTCCTGATGAATTTTTTTTGCTTCTTTTACAAGCACATCATAAAGTTCCGCCGATGATCCGGACGTTAAACCTTCCATATGGCTGACCATCCGCCTCATGGCCCAGCTTAAATTCACCGCTGTTGATCGTGCACTGTCAAGATAAGCCGCTTTTTCCTTAACCAATGCCTTAAAATCATTGGGCTCAAGTCCCGTGTCATTTTTCACGGCAACCGTTAAGCCATACGCTGCCGCAATACCGATTGCCGGTGCGCCGCGCACTTTTAATTGCTTAATGGCCTGCCACACATCTTCAACGGTATTTTGTTTTTCAATCACCGTTTCATGCGGCAACAATGTTTGATCAAGCAAATAAAGTTCAGCATTTTTCCATTCGATTGACAGCGGCATTTGGGTCACATCTACAGTATTATTTGGCAAAGTAATTATTCCTTAATGATGATCTCATAATATCTTTTCCTAATCTAATATGTTATCTACAATAAACGCAAATATAATGCTGAAAATTCGGGGCGAAAAATAAAATGTGCGGTATCGCAGGAATTATAAATTTGTCAGGTGTCACTCCTTCAAAAGACCTCCTGACCAAAATGACCAATATAATTGAACATCGCGGTCCTGACGGTGCGGGTGATTATTTCTCTGGTGGGGTGGCATTTGGTCACCGTAGACTATCAATTATCGATATTGCCGGCGGCCATCAACCAATGATCACAGCCGATGACCGGGTATCAATCACCTATAATGGTGAAATTTACAATTTCCCTGAACTACGTGAAGAATTAAAATCACTGGGTTACCAGTTTACAACCAACAGTGACACGGAAGTTATTCTTCAGGCGTATCATGCATGGGGCCCAAAAAGCGTTGAACGTATCCGCGGCATGTTCGCCTATGCGGTCCATGACAAGAAAAACAACAATGTATTCATTACCCGTGACAGATTAGGAATCAAACCGTTATTTTATGCCATGCTGGCTGATAATAACTTTGTGTTTGGCTCTGAACTTAAATCATTAAGGCTGCACCCAAATTTCAACAAAACATTGCGTACTGAAAGTACCGAAGAATATTTCGCCCTTGGGTATGTGCCCGAACCCCATACCATTTACAAAAATGTCATGAAGCTCGAACCTGGTCATAGTTTGTTGATTGATCTTAATTCAGGGGACGTTAAAAACACCCAATACTGGAATATTCATTTTAACAATAGCTATAAAGGCACGTTCAATGATGCCTGCCATGAATTGGAAAAGCGGGTCGATGAAGCCGTTAAAATCCGCATGCGTGCTGATGTACCGCTCGGGGCCTTTTTATCAGGCGGCGTTGATAGCGGTGCTGTTGTCGCCAGTATGGCGCGAAACAGCGAAGAAGCCGTTAATACCTGTTCAATCGGGTTTGATGATGCAAAATTTAACGAAGCCGATTATGCCCAAAAAGTAGCCGATCAATATAACACAAATCATCAGGCGAAAATGGTTGATCCCAATGATTATTCATTGGTTGATAATCTAATGGATTATTATGATGAACCATATGCCGATAGTTCTGCACTTCCTACTTTCCGGGTATGTGAGCTTGCCAAAAAACGTGTGACTGTCGCCCTTTCCGGTGACGGCGGCGATGAGCATCTCGCAGGATACCGCAGATACAAACTTCATATGTTCGAAGAGAAAATGCGGAGCGCGATTCCGCAGAGCATTCACAAGCCAGTATTCGGGCTTCTAGGCAGCGTTTATCCAAAAGCAGATTGGGCCCCAAGAATTTTTCGCGCAAAAACCACTTTTCAAGGCCTTGCAAGAACAGGCGTAGAAAGCTATTTCCACGGCGTTTCCATATTTAAGCCGGAAATGAGGAACAAGCTATTCAGTAATTCCATGAAAAGTGATTTACAAGGATATAATGCGCTTGAAATATTCAATAAACATGCCAGCGAAGCAGATACAGACGACCCATTATCGCTCATTCAATATCTCGATATAAAAACCTACCTTCCCGGCGACATTTTAACCAAAGTTGACCGCGCTTCCATGGCACACTCGCTTGAAGTTCGTGTACCACTGCTCGACCATGAACTGGTTGGCTGGATCGCGAGCCTTCCTTCCGACTTCAAACTACGGGGTAGTGAAGGTAAGTATATTTTCAAAAAATCACTTGAAGGGCAACTCCCTAAAGATATTCTTTATAGGCCTAAAATGGGTTTTGGTGTGCCACTCGCTGGCTGGTTCAGAAACGAACTTAAAGACAAGATAAAACAATCGGTTCTCAGTGAACAAATGCTCGATAGTGGTTATTTTGAACCGTCATATTTAGAAAAACTTATAAAAGATCATCAATCTGGCGTACGCGATTATAGCGCTCCTCTATGGACATTGATGATGTTTCATCAATTTCTAACGCGGCACGGATAACAATGAAAATTCTAACCCTTACGACCTTATACCCGAACGCGCTTCAACCACGCCACGGTATATTCGTAAAAATCGCCTTGATGCCATTGATAAACTGGATAACTTCAGCAGGAAAGTCATAGCACCCGTCCCTTACTGCCCATACATAGGATTAATCACTAGCCGTTATAAATTATATGAAGACATGCCAAAACATGAAACGCTTGACGGCATAGATATTTACCACCCTAAATATTTTACCTTACCCGGCATGGGATTTTTTGATAATGCCTCATCGATGGCCAAGGCCGCCGAAGAAATTATTGATGATATTTATCCTGACGGTGAAAAATTTGATGTTGTTGATGGTCAATATTTATATCCGGACGGCGTTGCCGCCTATCATTTTGCCCGAAGTCATAATAAACCGCTGGTTTTAACCGCGCGCGGCAGCGATGTTAATTTCTGGATGGAAAATACCAAAGCCAAAAAACGGATACTGGAAGCCATTGATTATGCCCAAAAAGTCATCTGTGTCAGCGATGCTTTAAAAACGGCATTAGTAAAGCACGGCGTTGATGAAAAGAAGATTACCGTAATTGTTAACGGTATTGATCCCGACATTTTTAATTCAGAAGTAAAGACCAACCCACTGCGAGAAAAATATTACATAAGTGTCGGCAATCTTATTCCATTAAAGGGTCATCATATTACTCTGGACGCATTCTTTGAGTTATCAAAAGAACGCCTGATCATCGTTGGTGACGGGGAACAGAAAAGCAATTTAAAAAAACAAGCAAAAAACCTTGGCATAAACGGGAGGGTTCAGTTTATTAATCATCTTGATCAACATAAACTTGCTGAGTTCTACGCAGGCGCTACAGCGACGATCCTCATGTCTTCTATGGAAGGCATGCCTAATGTGGTTCTTGAAAGCCTGGCGGTCGGCACGCCGGTTATCGCCCCTAATGTAGGCGGCGTCGCGGAAGTACTTAATGCGAGTAACGGTATATTACTTTCCGGCCGTTATGAATATGAGCTTATCAATGCCATAGATAAAATTGGCGGACTTAATAAGTCCAGAAATGATATTTCCCAGACCGTCAATAATTACAGATGGTCAGACGTAGCAAACCGCCAATTGGCGGTCTATACGGATGCTATTCTTTAGAAAATAAAATGGTCGGGGAGACAGGATTTGAACCTGCGACCCCCTGTACCCAAAACAGGTGCGCTACCAGGCTGCGCCACTCCCCGACCGAGAAGAACAATTTGAAATAAATCAAATTGTGGTTGGGTTAATACGCGAACATAACGGATCGCGCAAGAGTTATTTTTACAAAAATGATTATTTATTTAAATTTTTAAAAGTTGCATGGATGATCTCGTCACCAACGGCAATTTCAAGCTTGTCTGTAAGCCCGCCATTCAGCTCAAGAACGGCCTTTGCAGCCTTTTTAGAACGGATAATTGACAGCGACCTCGGCTGTGTCGATTTGGCAATATTTATAATTTTACCTTGATTATCAATAAAAATTATATCCAGAGGAATAAACGTATTTTTCATCCACATACTAAGGTTTCGTTTGCGGTCATAAACAAACAACATACCACTCATTTCAGCAAGACTATCCCTGAACATTAAACCATATTGTCGGTGGCTATCATCAAGTGCCAGTTCAATTTCAAAATCATAACTGTGTGTTGTCGTTTTAATAGAAAGCTCACCTTGCGGGAATTTTTCTTGCGCCTGCGTAACAGCAGTCAGACATAAAACAAAGACAAGTGATAAGAAAAGTGAAAACAAAAAAAACTTTAAATAATTAAAATAATTAATTGCAAATAATTTCGAGTTCGATTTCATTATCATCTCATTTTCCTCTCACAGGGCATTGTCTCAAGCCACTATGTTATAATGGCAGGAAAGAAAGGCAAATTAAAGGCATATTAATGCCTCTAATTTGTAAAATATTTAAAAATATATCGCTTAAAAGAAACTTAGTCTTCTGTTTTAATGGCATTGACCATTAAACCACGGTCACCGTCTTCGATTACGACATTAAGCGTTTGTCCAGGGATTAGTTGTTCAATATTATAATGACGAAGAATTTCCATATGAACGAATATATCCTGACCACCATCACCGCGGTTAACAAACCCGTAACCACGAATTTTGTTAAACCACTTAACAATAACTTCAACAAAATCATCGTCAGAATAGTTCTTATCTTCAATAATGAATTTTGGCTCGCTATCTTCTTTTTCCACAGCCGTGGTTAAATCAAATTTCAATATTTTTACCGCCTGACGCCCTTTCGGACGGTTGGCTGACAGGCACGTTACTTTAGTACCTTCCGGCAATGAGCCTCTTTCATGTTCTTTAAGAATTGAAAAATGGACGAGAATATCACCTTTTCTTCGATTTTCTTCGTCATCGGCTTCGATAAAGCCATAGCCCTTAATATCATCAAACCATTTAATATAACCCGAAATTTCATCAAAATGCTCTGACGCACCAGCAACATTTTCATCTTCAGAGATCGTTGTCGACCCGGTTTTTAATTCTTGATTATTCTCAGTAGGCAAACCTTTTATTGCGCTGCTACTCATCCTATCAAACTTCCCATTTTATAATAACTATCCATATATACTCTGACTCTTCTCTCTAATAAATTACTGATATTCAAAAAATCCGCTTATTTAGCATTTTTTCCAAACAAAAGTTGCCCAATTTATTATCCGTAATCCCTTAATATACACGTTACAAATGCTTTATAGTTACATATTCAATATTATTATTGTAAAAGTCTATAAAAAAACAAGCAGAAAATCAAGAGATTACTCACTTAGGCATTATAGTAAATGCTAATATATTAATAAATAGTTAATTTTAGTACATGCCTTAAATTACTTTATACACAAAATACACAAAAAGGGCAGAATATTATCCTGCCCTTTTGAATATCATTAAAAATTTCTATTAATTTGATATTTTCTCAGCGTAGTCATCGACCATTTCTTTAACCTCTTTACGCATCATGAACATACAAACAACATTCGGAAGCGTCATAAGAGCAACTGTTATCGCCGCGAATGTCCAGATCACTGTTGTATCAGCGAACGAGGCAACAAAGAAACCAACAATATATAAACAACGATATGGTAAAACACCCTTTGGACCAAACAGGAATATAACAGCCTGATCACCATAATAAGACCATGCCACTGCCGTTGAAAAAGCAAACAATGTAAGGGCTATCGCAACAATATATTTGCCATAATCACCAAAATAACTTTTGGTAAAAGCAATGCTGGTTAACGCTGCCGAGTGAACAAGTGATTTACCCGTCACGACAACATCTGAATCGTCAAGATCACCCCTGATAATCAATAGCTTGCCTGTATAAGGCATAGCGTCGCCATTATCATCATCTTTAGAAAAGAGCACATCCTCCGCGACCGAACGGGCGTTCAATATGGTGACTGTCATTGTGGTCATTTTACCGGCGACAACATCAATTTCACCGTTATATTCTTCAATGATATCATCACCTAAGAAGTTTATGTGTTTAAACAATTCCGCTTTTTGCGCAGGGTCCTGATCAGAATACTGCCCCTGAATGATGCTAAAATCTGATGTTTGGAAAGTATTTTGGTGTTTATCTATCCAAACCCCTGATGATAAAATAACCAACCCGGTTAAAGTACAAATCATAATCGTATCAATAAACGGTTCTAATAAAGACACCATACCTTCTGATACTGGTTCTTCCGTTTTGGCAGATGCATGGGCAATCGCTGATGAACCCTGACCAGCTTCGTTTGAAAACAACCCCCTGTTCACGCCACGGTTAAATGCAAAGGCAAATGTGGCACCAAGAAACCCACCAACAGCCGCACTACCATTAAAAGCATCGGCAAAAATCGATATAAACGATGGGATAACATTTTCAATATTATAAAAAATAACGGCTAAAGCACCGACTAGATAAAACAGTGCCATCGCTGGCACAATTTTTGATGCGAAACTGGCAATCCGTGTAACGCCACCGATAATAACAAATGCCAAGAACACTGAAGCAATCCCGCCGGTAATCATTGTATCAATACCAAAAGTCGATTGCATGACTTGTGCCATGTTATTAACTTGCGGCATACTACCCGATCCAAAGGAACTTAACGCAACCGCGCAAGCAAACATAATCGCCAGAGGCTTCCATTTAAGGCCACGGTCCATGACATACATTGGGCCGCCGGAAACCGTGCCGTCTTCTTTGGTAATTCTATATTTATGAGAGAGGGAAACTTCGACAAATTTTGTTGTCATCCCCATGAAAGCCGTCATGAGCATCCAAAATATCGCTGCCGGTCCACCAAGATAAATGGCAAGTCCCACCCCGCCGATATTACCGGTGCCGATTGTACCCGACAACGCCATAGACATTGCTTGAAAATGTGATGTTTCACCGTCCGCTTTACTCTTCGCTTCAGGATCAAATAAAACATTCCAAGCATGCTTGAAAAATCTAATTTGCGGAAAGCCCAAATATATAGTGAAAAAGAAACCAATGCCGAGCAATACAAATGGAAACCAAGGTGCACTACCAATAAACGCATCTATTGACACTAAAAAATCATTTACTTCTAACATTTATTCCCTCTTTATTTTATTTTTTATAAATTGCCGATTTACGGCTTATTATTTATTAATCGATAACATTATATTGAATCTGGCTTGTCGTATAGGTTTTAATATTTTTTTTTAAAACCATAAAAAAACCCGGCACGGTGCCGGGTTTTTAAAAAAGCTATATTATTTACTTGTTCTTAGTTCACAGGTGATGTGAAAAAATCAAAGAATGTGTAGAATATTATACTGGATAATATCAATGTTACGAACATGACCGGAAGGCCTTTTCTCATCCATAAACCCGGGGTAATGGCCATAGCCGGATTACCTGTTTCACGGGCAAGACGTTCTGAAATAGTCACGATATAAACGTTGGCTGTTGAACCAATATGTGTACCGTTACCACCCATGCCAACACCGATCGCCAATGACCACCATAACGGTGATACATTGATACCTTGTGTTTCAAGACCAAGAATAATTGGAATCATCGCAGCAGTGAAAGGAATGTTATCAATCGCCGCTGAAAGAACAGCCGCAACCCACATCAATGCAATCGAAGCCAGCATCAAATCACTTGTAACAAGTGGTAGAATTTGAACACCAAGATATTCAAGGAAATGACTGTGTTCTACGCCACCGATCAAAATGAACAATGCGACAAAGAATAGTAGAAGTGACATTTCAACTTCTTCCAACGTCGCATCCATTTCAATATTACGACTTACAAAGAACAACATTGTAAGACCAAGCGCAGAAACCATCCAAGGTTCCCAGCCAATATAACCATGCAAGGTGAATAGAATGGTCATAAAGCCGAGAATAGCGACCGCTGAATACCACACTTTTTTGTTGGTAATCGGTATTTGCTCAATCTCTTGCCAAGCTTTTGGCTCAACTGCAAGTTCTTCTTTGAAAAGAAACTTAAGCATAACTAGCACAGCAAGCCATGCTACAAGAACAGGTAAACCCATATGATAAATAAAGGTATTAAACGAAATATTAGCCGCAGAACCGATCATAAGGTTTGGTGGGTCACCCACAAGTGTTGCAACACCACCCGTGTCAGGTAATAGCGCTGCCGCCATTAGATAAGGAATTGGTGAAATATTAAGCGTTCTGGCGATCATGATAATCAGCGGACCAAAGATAACAACGGTCGTAACGTTATCTAGAAGTAGACTGATGAAGGTAACTGCCGTACCGATCAGGACAAGCATAAGATAAAGC
>JAESUD010000326.1 GCA_016763335.1 Emcibacteraceae bacterium
ACGATACAAGACTGACAATCCGCCCTACCTTCACATAATGCCGTTGACTACAATCCGGCTTATAATGGCTATAAATATCCATGGTAAAAATGGTTGATATGCTATTGGTCATTGATCCAAGTGATGAAACAATAGCCGCGACCAACGCGGCAAATACCAAGCCCATCATACCAACAGGCATTAATTTCATTAATTCGGGATAGGCCCGATCATTTTCTTTTAAATCTGGGAATAAAACAAAAGCGGCAATTCCGGGAAGAACAACAATTAACGGCATAATAAGTTTTAGAATTGCCGCAAATGCAATTCCTTTTTGCGCTTCTTCAATACTTTTTGCCGCAAGGGCACGCTGGATAATATACTGATTAAACCCCCAATAGGCGAAATGCAGCACCCACACAGCTCCCACCAATGACGTTATTCCCGGCAATTCTTTGTAAAACTCATTATCCTTAGACAGGATCATATCAAATTTTTCCGGTGCTGCCTCGGTTAAGGCAATGAAACCATTAATCACCCCACTGCCATTGCCAATCATGTCCAGCGTGATATAGGATAAATATAACCCACCAACGATCAATAAAACCACTTGAATTATGTCAGTGTATGCAACGGCCTTAAGGCCGCCATATAATGAATAGGCCGCGGCAAACGCACCGAGGAAAATAAGACCATAAACAATATCCACATCAGCAACAGTATTAATCGCCAACGAGCCAAGCCACAGAACCGATGTTAAATTAACAAAAACATATAACCCAATCCAAAACACAGCAAGAACCAGCCTGACATTGTGGTTATACCGCCGCTCAAGATATTGCGGCATGGTATAAATACCATGCTTAAGGAAAATGGGCAGAAAATATTTCCCGACAATCATCAATATTATCGCCGCGAGCCATTCATAGGAAGCAATCCCGAGTCCAACCGCATAACCGGACCCGGACATACCAATAATTTGTTCCGCAGAAATATTAGCCGCAATTAAAGATGCGCCGATGGCCCACCAACTAAGTGAATTTCCAGCAAGAAAATAATCTTTCGTATCCTTTTCATGACCCGCTTTTTCTCTTGATACATAACTGGCAATAAAAATTAGGCCAACTACATATGCAATAAAAATACCGATATCAATCGCGGATAAACTCATCAACTATTTTCCTGCCATTATTTTCACTAACTAGTTTTGTTTATTATATCGATCATTAATCGTCTTGAGACGGCGCGGTAAGTTTAAGAATTTTTGGCATTGGCATATCTTCAAGCACATAAATCGCACCGTCTGCACCTTGGCTAATATGACGAAGTCTGTGTCCCGGTTCATCAAGAAGACGCTCTTCACCAATCACATGATCACCAACAAGAACCAGCCTTGCTATATGCTGCGAAGAAAGTCCGGTTAAAAACAAGTTACCTTGCCACTGTGGAAACATTTCGCCTGTATAAAACATCATCGATGATGGCGCCATTGCCACCGGACTCCAGTAATAAATTGGCTGTTCTGTACCCAGCTTGGTGGTAAATCCTGTGCCAACAGGTTTGGTTCCACCCACACGACCGTATGATACATATGGCCATCCATAATCCTTACCCGGATGAATAACATTAATCTCGTCGCCAGCATCACCAGCCTGGTCAGCGGCCCAAAGTTCTCCTGTTGAAGGGTTTTCCGCCAAACTATTTGAATTGCGCAAACCGATAACATAAGCCATATCATTGACATCGTCATTGCCGATATAGGGGTTGTCTTGTGGCACTGATCCATCTTTATTAAGTCTCAGGATCATCCCAAGCGTATTATGAAGGTCAGGCTCGCCCATCGGACTTTTGCGCTGAGTGGTAATGAGCAACTTGCCCATGTCATCAAACAACATACGGCTTGGTGTTGTTTCAATCAGTACTTTTAGGTCAGATATGCTTTTTTCATCGTCAGATAATCTGGCACTAGCCACCCGCCAATGCCCCCACGGGTTCGCGGCTTTTTCTTCTCTGGAAAGTTTATTCCATTCTCCGCGCTCGGCGCCAAATTTTTTATATGTTTCATCGCTATTATCGCTATCAACACTGTCCGGTGCTGCAAGATAACCGAAATAAATCATTCTGTTTTCACCAAATTCAGGGTCGAGGATAATTTCGTTTAGTCCGCGCGATCCCCATGCTCTAACAGCGGGCATGCCAGAAATTGGGTCAGACACCCCCCCATCAGGAGAAATTATTCTAATGCGACCAGGGACTTCCGTAACAATCATATTGCCGTTTGGCATATGCGCCATGGCCCAGGGACGGTTAAGGCCAGTAACAAAATCACTAACAATATATTTTGCGCTCTTAGGAGCAAGCGGTGCACTGGTCTGGCCCTCATATGCGGGAGTAACAGTACTCGTCCCCTCGAAAACCTGTTGAGCGGATAATGGCATTGTCATTAATAACGAAACCATAGATCCCATAAATAATTTGCCGTATTTTCCTTGCATATTCATTGTAATTCCTCCCTATTTTTTTTATGATGGCAAAGTATAGAAGAAGATTATTTTCAAATCAATGCGAATAGGTTATATATACGGTTGGTATAAAAAAATGCAGGATAAGACATGACTATTACCCTTCATCAGGGCGACCTAAGTGACGACATAAAATTTTCTGGCGCAGTGGCCATCGATACGGAAACTATGGGCCTTAACCCAAATCGTGACCGTCTTTGCCTAATACAACTTTCTTCTGGCGACGGCAATGCGCACTTAGTGCAGATTTCCAAAGGACAGACGGAAGCACCAAACCTTGTAAGGCTCCTTGAAGATCCGGATCTTATTAAAATATTTCATTATGCCCGTTTTGATGTAGCGGTTCTCAAAAAATATCTCAGCGCAAATGTCTCGCCGTCTTATTGCACAAAAATAGCCTCAAAACTTGTGCGAACCTATACTGATCGCCACGGCCTTAAAGACTTAACCCGAGAACTTCTTTCTATTGATATTTCAAAACAACAACAAAGCTCCAATTGGGGCGCCGACGACCTAAGCCAAGCCCAGCTTGAATATGCGGCTTCAGATGTTTATCATCTTCATAAATTGATGAATAAACTGAACCTCATGCTTGAAACTAGCGGACGCGTGACTTTGGCACAAAAATGTTTTGATTTCATCCCTACCCGCTGTGACCTTGACCTTGAGGGCTGGGGAAACACTGACATTTTCGCCCACAGCTAGTAAATTGGTATAAAAATCATTCCTTTTACCTTGAAGCAAGCCTCCAGAAGCACTACATTTAATGTATAGTCATTACGCATTCCATCATTTTGCCACTATTACAATTTAGTCAGGCAATAATGAAATTAGATAATGACGAAAAACATTGGAAACAGAATATAGTGAACACTCATCATGATCATATATTGGAATCAAATGAAGCTGTAACATTCGACGAAAACGAACGTCAGATAAATCGTGCTGAACAACTTAAAAAAATGGTTCCCATTTTAACACTCATCGCTTTTCTGTGTTTGGTTCTTTATCCTATTTTATCCACACGAGAAAACAGTTTTACCCTTGCCATTGATAAACTTCCCAAACGTGATGAAAAAGCTAAACTGATCAAACCAAGCTATGTGGACATTGACAGCAATAATAACCCGATAAACATTTCAGCAGAATCCGCAACGCGTGAAGAAAATGAACATACCGATTATTTTTTCACTAAATTAATAGCGAACCTATCCCTACCAACAGGCGAAGGTATCACAATATTAGCCGATAACGGCACACTGAACACCGACACCCAGATAATGGATCTAAACGGTGAAATAGTTATTACGTCTGAAACAGGTCTTCAGCTCCGTTCCACACAAGCAACTTTTGCCATTAGTGAAAAAATTGCAACGGGAAAGAATGGCGTAACTGGGGTTGCTCCTTTTGGCCGTTTTAGTGCCAACAATTTTAAGACTGACGTTGAAAAACAGATCATAATTCTTGATGGCAATGTAACAATAAAATTTGACCCTAATAAACCTATGAACATTTTTGAGAAAAAAGACAACACCACCGCCGAAGGAAACAGCAATTGACTATACTTAACAAATTCATCGCTATTAACTTGCTTGTAATTGGCGCGATTAGTGCCCCTGTACAGGCACAGGTTTCCTCATTACGTGATCATGAAGTCCAGAACCCGGTTGATATCAGCGCCGACAGATTAGAAGTCAAACAGAAAGAAAATATAGCCTTATTTACAGGTAATGTTGTCGTGACCCAAGATGATATGTCATTAGTATCAGACCGCATTACGGTATTTTACCAAAGCGAGCGCGATCAAAATAATTCATCATCAATTTCGAGACTTGATGCTTCAGGAAATGTTGTTTTAACATCCCCCACTGAAACTATAAAAAGTACATGGGGCGTCTATGATTTTAGTGAAAAAATTATCACACTTGGCGGTAATGTCGAGTTTAGCAATGCTGATGGGAAAATCAAAAGCCCACGACTGCAAGTAAACTTAACGACTGGGCAAATAACGATGGATGGTGGCCGTGTTGAAGGCGGTTCAGAACGGGTTAACGGGCAATTTACCCCACCAACCAATTAATAAAAAAATAATGCGCGATTAATGCTTACTTATTGTTAATCTCTTTTAGAGTAAAATAAAAATATGGAAAAAATAATACAGCTCTCAACATCCGATCATCACCCAAGTTCACTTGATGAAGGGCTTGTAGTTGATGCCGTTGAAAAAAAATACCGTAAGAAAACAGTATTACGCGGCATATCCATGCAAATCAAAAAAGGCGAAGTGGTTGGGCTTCTCGGCCCAAACGGCGCTGGTAAAACCACCAGTTTTTACGCAATGGTCGGCCTGGTAAAGCCCGATAGCGGTAGAATACTTCTTGATGGTCACGATATTACCCATATGCCGATGTATCGCCGTGCCAGATTGGGCATTGGTTATTTGCCGCAGGAATCATCAATTTTTCGCGGCATGACTGTTGAAGAAAACATCTGGTCTGTACTTGAGGTTTGCGAGCCAAACCCGACAAAACGTGCAGAAAAACTTGAAAATCTTCTCGATGAGTTTGCAATACAGCATATCAGACAAACGCCAGCGCTAGCACTTTCAGGTGGCGAGAGACGAAGAGTTGAAATTGCTCGCTCGTTAGCCTCTTCACCGTCCTACATGTTGCTTGATGAACCGTTTGCAGGCATTGACCCGATTGCTATTTCAGATATTCGAAACTTAGTATCTCATTTAAAAGACCGGGATATCGGCGTTCTCATAACAGATCACAATGTAAGAGAAACCCTCGATATTATTGACCGCGCCTATATCATACATGATGGCCAGGTTTTAATGTCGGGAACGCCGCAAGAAATAGTAGAAAACGAAGACGTAAAACGCGTTTATTTAGGTGAAAATTTTAGTTTGTAACAGGAAAAGTATAAATGGCACTAACGCCGCGCCTTGACATAAGACAATCCCAATCGCTGGTACTCACACCCCAGTTGCAACAGGCTATTAAAATGTTGCAACTTTCCAGCGTTGAGCTTGCTGAATTTGTTGCCGAAGAAGTAGCGGAAAATCCATTACTCGAATATGGTGAAAAATCAGAAGGCGAAGACCGAAGAGATGCTGATAATACCGAAAACCCTGAACAAAAAGAAGATAGTTTCAGTACCGAAGAAGGAAGCATAAAAACGGCTGATGACTTCTTGCAGGAAACTGCGCCAATCACAACTGAAAATGACCCTCCCCTAGATACCGATTATGCTGGCCTTTACGACGATAACAGTGATTCTGATAATATAGGTGCCATGCCAAATCAAAATTTAGGCCTAAATGGTAGCAATATGATTACGGGTGGTGCTGGCAATTTTGACTTCACAGAAAATTCTGCGGAACAAAAACAATCCGGTGCCATATCCCTAAAATCACATCTTGAAAGCCAACTCGTTCTTATTCAGGCGGCACCTTATGAGAAAATAATCATTCAGTATCTTATCGGCTTGATGGATGAAGCGGGCTATATCAATGAGGAAACATCCCTGATCGCCGAACGCTGCGGTTGCGATGAAGATGATGTGAACCGAATTTTTAAAATTGCCCAAGCCATGGAACCACTTGGTGTCTTTGCGAGAAGCCTTTCAGAATGTTTGAAAATTCAACAAATTCAAGCTGACCGTTACGATCCAGTCATGGAAATCTTTCTTGATAATCTTGGAATGCTTGGCGAACGTAAATTCAATGAACTCAGGCGTCTTTGCAAAGTAAATAAAGAAGATTTCCTTGATATGGTTGAGGAGATAAAAGCCCTTAACCCAAAACCTGGCCTCGAATATGGCGAAGAAATTGTTTATACAGTTATTCCCGATGTCTATGTGAGAAAAACCCCTAAGGGAAAATGGTTTGTTGAGCTTAATAATGATAGTTTGCCAAAAGTTTTGATGAACAACCGTTATCTCAGTGAAGTTAGCGAGCAAACTAATAACAAAAAAGATAAAGAATATATTGATGAATGCGCCAGTAGGGCTAACTGGCTTGTAAGAGCATTAGACCAAAGAGCACGAACCATATTAAAAGTATCTAGCGAACTGGTCAGGTTACAAAAAAAGTTTCTAGATGATGGCATTCAGTTTTTAGTACCGATTAATTTGAAAACCATTGCCGAAGCTATTGAAATGCATGAAAGTACGGTGAGCCGTGTTACAACCAATAAATATATCGCAACAGCAAGAGGAATTTTTGAAATGAAATTTTTCTTCACCAATGCGATTGGCTCGCTTAATAGTGACAATCAATATTCATCCAAATCCATTAAGTATAGAATCAAACAACTCATTGATGGCGAGGACTCTAAGAAAATATTATCTGACGATAAAATTGTTGAGATGGTAAGGGCCGAAGGCATTGATATAGCAAGGAGAACCGTGGCAAAATACAGAGAATCTTTAGAAATTCCTTCTTCTATAATTAGAAGAAGAATGAAGAATCCCGTACTCTAATACTCTATTTTGACTGCAAGTCTACAGATAGCATTTGCATTCAAGAGTTCGGGGAAATTAATAATCATATTTGAATATGATATAATAATATGCAGGAAATATGTGAATACTTGACTTAATGGTCACTAAACACTAACTTCCGCGACCTTATATCAGTGCTAGCAATAGCACAGACAATATTTAAGCTATCTGAGATAGGATCTGAATTAAAATGAGAATTACTGTAACTGGAAAACAAATCGATGTAGGTGCTTCACTCAAGGATCATGTAGAATCAAGACTTGAAGGTAGCGTTAAGAAATATTTCAGTCATACAATTGAAGGTGACGTGACCCTGTCGAAAAACGCTCATTTATTTCGTGCCGATTGTAAAATACATATCGGGCATGGCATTTATTTGCGGTCAAGCGATGAACAAACAGAAATTTATTCTGCATTTGATGCCGCGGCCGACAAAATGGAAACACGTTTGCGCCGTTATAAAAGACGCATTACCAACCACCATAAGGAAAGAAAAAGTTCACAAGAAAACCTTGATGCGGTTTATAAAGCACAATATAACGTGTTCGATGTATCTAGTACTGAAGAAGTAGAACCTGAAGGTAGCATGCCGGTAATTGTTGCTGAAATGGATATGGATATCCCGGAAGTTACCGTAAGCGACGCGGTTATGAGACTTGACTTAGGTGAGCTTCAAACATTAATGTTTCGCAACAGCGGCCATGGTGGTATTAATGTTGTTTACAGAAGACCTGACGGAAATATCGGTTGGATAGATCCAAAAACAAAATAATATTAAGCATAAAGAATAGGTATCCGCATGGATATTTCAAATTTGATAAATATGGACGCAATTTTTCCGTCCCTGAAAGCAACAAGCAAAAAACAATTGCTTCAGGAACTGGGAAATCTTGCCAAAAAAGCAATTGGCAAGCCAGTCTATGAGATAGCGAACGTTCTAATGGAACGGGAACGACTTGGCTCAACCGGTGTTGGCCAAGGCGTTGCTATTCCACACGGGCGGTTTGCCGAACTTGATAAAATTTGCGGTATATTTGCGAAGCTAGAAACGCCAGTTAATTACGATTCAATTGATGATCAACCGGTTGACCTTGTTTTCCTATTATTAGTCCCCGAACAAGCTGGTGCTGATCACCTCAAAGCACTGGCAAAAATATCACGTGTACTTCGCGATAAAAATATTTGCGAAAAATTAAGAGGCACTGATAGCGGCGATGCTATTTATGCAATCCTAAACTCTACACAAGCTGCATAAAAAAAACACTCCGCAATAAATTTTGCGGAGTGTTCTAATTTTAAACTCGATATATATTTTAAAGAACGCCTTCTTCTTGTTTCTGTAATGGAAGCTCTTCTCTATATTTGAATTGATCAGCTAGGTTTTTATCTTTTTTGGATTCTGGCAAATCTCCTTCTGCCACTTCCGGTGGGCGCACCCAACAGTCAGTTCCCAGTTCCTGAATTTTCTGACAAGCCACCCTCGCTTCTTCATAGCTCGTAAGTGGTCCGGCATTAAGCCTGTAAAAATAACCATTTGGTTGTTTTATACGATCACCAAAATCAATCTCTGAGCGGCGAGGTTCGAGCTGGCCGATAATATCAAAATATTTAGCTTTTAACGCATTCCAACCCGGACGAAGTTCTTCTTTAGTACGAAAAGCTGCTATTTGAAGCGCCCAACCTTCAGGACCAAGAAGTGCAGGCACGCCTTCATCATCCGGTTCTGGTTCTGGTTCAGGCTCAATAAAAGCAATCGGTTCTGGGGGTACTTCAACGAGCCGCGCCACGGTAATCGCTTTTGTAAGCTCATTATCATCATCATTATAAGCGACATTAGCGAACTTAGTAATATCAGTCATGTCATTACCAGACTGATTAAGAACGGCATCAAAGCGGTCATCAGCATTAAGGCTCGTTAAAATACGGTAATAATTTAGGTTTTCATTTGTAATATCAGGGCCACTATCTATAGAAAGCAAGCGCGCAGACATTATCTCGTTACCCGAAAGGGCATACGCCATTGCAAGGTTTTGGCGGTGGGTCGCACCAGCATCTCTATGTTGTGCTGCTTGTTTCAAAATGGCAATTGACTGATCATGACGCGATTGAAGCGCAAGCGAAAGGCCATAATTATTGAGAAGCTCCAGATTGTCAGGATCAACAGCAAGGCCGTCTTTATATACCTCTAATGAAGCAGCCCGATGGCCCTGCATATCTAACGCAAGCGCAAGAGAACTCATCGCATCAACATCACGTGGACTTATACGTACAGCCTGCTGTAGAAACGGCAACGCACGCGTTGGACGGTTAAGGGCAAGATAACTTGAACCTAACCCTTTAAGAGCACGCATACTCCGGCCATTTTTGTTCATGGCTTTCTGAAACGTATCATTAGCTTCATTATATTGACCAATTGCCGCTAAGCTTTCACCAAGCCCAACCAACGGTTCAACGCTAGAGCCATTATATCTATGAGCCCGCCTGTAAAGTGGAATGGCTGCATTATAATCGCCCTGTTCCGCCATTTCATTGGCAAGAGAAAGAAAACTATTATTCGTAACCCCCACTTCAACGGCTTGCATACGCGTCTCACCGTCATTACCCTTATATACGGCGGTTGACTGATTGCCGAGATTGCCGCCAGAACAGCCGTCATGAATATTGATAATGCCACAACAACAAATGGTTCAAGTTTGAATTTTTTATTTATATTTTTTTTCATTTCATCGCTTCTGTTGAGTTTTGTCATATTAAATTCCATTCGACTAAAATAGCCATTTTTATTTACTTGTTAGACAGTTACAATCACTCAAATTACATATTATTTCGTCTTCGGTTAAGTACATTTCCAATGCTTCAGAAATTATTTCCTGACAACTTTTTCTTGAATGGGCCGCATATAATCTTAATTTTAAATGCTCTTCCTGCCCCATTCTCAGTGTCATGGCAATTCTTCTCTTTGCCGTTACTTTATTCTCAACCGGGGTCACCTTATCTTTAATAACCCGTGATCTCTCATTCACCCTTACTATTGTCTTTTCGTCTTCAAGCACATTGGGTTTAATTTTATTTAGCACTTCATTCTGTAGCTTATTCTGTGGTTCAACCACTTTCTCTTCTTCCATCACGGCCTTATTATATTGCCGTTTGGTAACCTTATTTATTTCCATAACGGCTTCTACAAGGATACTTGTATCAGCCCGTTGCGTAGTAATATCCTCATGAACCCGTGAATTTTGCTCCACGTCCATAGCTTGAACATTTAAGCGGTGATCTGTATGGGCTGGATTTGCCGTCCCTTTTCTCGCTAATAACATTCCGGAAAGACGCGCTTCTTTTCTAGCTGTACTCATAACAAGAACCCTCTTTTAACCTTCTGCCTGTCGGCGACCAAAACCAGCCGATTGTGACGGAGCACGTCTAAACTGCTGTGCTTGATGCTTGAAAACAATCCTTCTAAAGTTTTTTTCAAGACGGTCACTTACATAATCCCACAAATCAGCCATTTCTTTAGCCGATTTTGAATCGGGGTTAATTTCCATAACGGTTCTGCCATCAATCATACTTGATGCAAAATCCGTCCGCTGATGGATAGTCACCGGTGCAACCGTACCATGCTGTGATAATGCAATGGCTGCATCACTGGTTATTCTTGCTCTTGGTGTCGCGGCGTTAATGACGAACATAAACGGTTTATCGCTTCTATCAGCTAACTCAACCGTCGCACCGGCAGCTCTAAGGTCATGGGGACTTGGACGTGTAGGAATAACGATCAGGTCAGAAACCGCAATAACGCCTTGGATTGCCAGGGTAATGGCTGGTGGTGTATCTATGATTGCGAGTTTAAAGCCTTGTTCACGAAGCTGATCAAGATCCGATAAAAGCCTCGAAACGTTGGTTTGAGCAAAGGCCGGCGTCGCCGCTTCCCTTTCGTTCCACCATGCTGTCAAACTGCCTTGCGGGTCTGTATCCACAAGAACAACTGGTCCAGCACCAGCTAGTTCCGCCTGAACGGCCAAATGTCCACTAATAGTCGTTTTTCCCGACCCACCCTTTTGAGATGTTACTGCTAATACACGCATCAATCTTACCTCGGTTTAATTTCACTCAATGTGGTATATGTGAGAAGCTATAGACTCACCCAATCCACTTAACCTTGTCATAATGCATGGTATTTATTAATAAATCGTAAAACAGGCCTGCTTTCTCAACAATATAAACCATTGAAAAATATAGATTAATTGTTAAAAATTTAATCAAATTTTGCTTCAAAACAACTATAATGATGTAAAATTAACGTATTTGAACAGGAATAAGGCCACGTACAGAATTACAGAGATAAACCTGATCAGCAGTGATTAAATCCTCTGGTCGCAATATTACTTCTTGTGTTTTTATGGACTTATCTTTGAGAAACTGTTGCCTAAATATACCCGGCAATAACCCGCAAGCCACAGGCGGCGTATAATATACCCCGTCCTTTTCTATGATAAGATTAGTAAAGCTGCCTTCCGTAAGCTCACCCTTCTCATTAACAAATAAAACATCAAAACAACCAGTCTCAGCATGGTATTTGATAAATTCTGAAACAAAAAACTCTCGTAAGCTTGTCTTATGAAAATAAATAGTATCTTGACTATCAATGTTATTCTTAGACAAAACAACCACAGGCAATTCATCATAATCAATTAACGAAACCACCTCTGATGTAACGGATATATTGCCTCGTTTTGAAAGCAAAACCCTAATTTTAAAACTCTCTACATCATTAGACTTGATATATCCAATATGCTTCTCTAGTTGCTCATTGATATATTTTTGGTCATAGGAAAATGAAAAGTACGTGGCTGATTTTTCAAGCCGTTCTAAATGATCATCCTTGAACTTAATGCCATCCTTCTGTGAATATCCCATCGTTTCAATAAGGTCAAACCTCGGATAGTTCTTTGTCAAAAATTCTGCTTTAAGCAAACATTCATCATATTCATTCACTGCTACTGAATCCGCAACGATAGCCCCGCCAATACCCAGCTCCCCCTTACCATCATTATTTATCGTAATGGTCCTGATCGGCACACTGAAACACATATCACCGTCCGGTGTAAAATACCCAATTGCGCCCGTATATATCCCTCTTTGCTCTTGTTCGATCTCGTTTATAATTTCCTGCGCTCTAATTTTTGGTGCACCGGTCACCGACCCGCAGGGGAAAATTGACGTCATGACGTCAAGTGCTGAACATCCATCTTCTACTTTGGCTTCAATGGTCGTGGTCATTGTAAAAAACGTACGGTACTTTTCAACTTCATAGAGGTTTGAAACCTTTACAGACCCTTTGGCGGCCTGCCTTGATAAATCATTTCTAAGCAAATCAACAATCATCAAATTCTCGGCACGTTCCTTTTCACTGTGATAAAGCGCAGTTGAAAATTTATGATCCTCATCAATAGTCCGCCCCCTTCGACACGTACCTTTCATCGGTTTAGCGGTAAGCTTACCAGCACTCTTTGTGATAAATAATTCAGGGCTCAATGATAAAACTTTTATTTCATCACTTTCAATATAAGCCGCATATTGAACCGCCTGCGCATTTCTAAGCGCGGCATAAAGTGCCTTTGTCGATCCTTCAAAATCAAAAGTAGCTTTTTGCGTGAAATTGACCTGATAAATATCTCCGGCTTTTAAATAGTCCTGAATTTTATCAAATGCCTGCTCGTAACTTTCCCTGTCCAGACTTAACTGCAAACCATTAAGCGCATATGCAGTTTTATCCTCATACTGCCGCCAGTGCTGATCCGCAGACTGCCCGTCTAGAATTTTGCGCTCTTTATAAACCCCCATATAAATGTAGGGCACAATTGGTTTTTCCGGCAATAACGACTTTAATTTACTTTCAAACCACAACCCTGCCTCATAGCTAACCCAGCCTGCCACATGATAGTTTTCATCAAGTTTACACTGGATTTGCGCAAATGCTTGGGCAATCTCGGATGGTTCATTCGCGGTAATTATCTCAACCGGATCTTCATATATATAAGCCGCTTCATTATTTTTTATATTTTGGTTATTTTCCAAAAACAATGAAAGTTTAGCCTTATTAACCATTAATTTTACTCTGAAGAATTTCTTATATAGTTATAGCAAGCAACGCGGACTTTCCATCATTATATGTAAGCCTTACTTCAACAGTGGGAAATTGTTTCAATGTTTCTTCAATGGCTATTTCCGTCATGCTAGAAAATGCCGTTGATAACGCATCCGCCGTTGTCGCATCTTTTGCCCTGACCGTAACGGATGCATATAACGCACTGCTACGTCCGGACCTCGGATCAAACAAATGATGATATTTACCGCTGGCATCAAACTCGTTTCCGTATCCACCAGACGTTGCTACCGCGCCACCATCCATTTCAATCACATCCGCAATCGAAACCGCATCAAACGGGTCAAGCAGCCCTATGCGCCACGGCTCACCATTTTCCTGCAGGCCAATTGCCCTATATTCCCCCATATCCACAAGCACATTCTTAAATCCATTACTTTTAAGATAGTCCGTTACTTTATCGGTTATATATCCTTGGGCAATGCCGTTAAAACTAATACCCATACCGGGATTAGCAAATGACACGCTTTTATTTGATAGTAAAATATTATCCGACCCGACTAAAGCCAACACTTGCTTTATTTTATTTTCAATTTTTTCTTCATCATTTCCGTCAAAATGATCTTTATATAAATTCCACAATGGTTGAATGGATATGTCAAAAGCCCCATTTGTATGCCGATAAAAATCTTTGGAAAGCTTAACGAGTTTAACAAAATCTATATCTGGGTTCTCCAACCTTCCATCTTCATTTAACTGCGATGCAAGCGAATCCCTATCATAAATGCTAAACAATCTTTCATATTTCTCAATAATTGATAATGCGCCATCAAATATTACGTCGGCTTCATTCTTATCATCAGAGTAAAGCTGAATAGAGGTTTCAGCACCCAACGCCCTACCGTGCCAACTCAATAGCTCTACAGATTTGTTGTTTGCCAACAAGAGGTTCGGCGCCATAAATGCACCCGTACCAACTGCCATAATTCTAAGTAAACGTCTGCGATTATTTATCATTAATTTCTATTCCATTACCAAAAAATAAAAAACTTCATTTTACTGTTGTTATTAATACTAAGAATGATTACTAGATGCGACTTCGACTAAGATTCATTCTTAGTATTAACAACTAATTACATAAAACCTCTCTTTTTAAAAGAGAATATTGGAAGTGAAATGAAAATCAATAAATTTAAAACAGCAAGCTCCATTTTTGCGTTATCCCTTGCCTTTACCGCATCAAATGGTTTGGCTCAGGAAATGCCTACCGCAGAACAGATGTGGGAAATGATAAAGCAACAACAAGAGCAGATATCACGCCTTGAAGAAAAACTTGGTGTCACAGAAAGAGTTGCTGAAGATAACAAACAAAAAGTAGCTGTTACAGAAATGAAAATTGAAGCAACTGCCGCAACACTAGAAGACACTATTAGTGCTACAGGCAGCGGAAACTCATCTCGTACTTCCATCGGTGGATATGCAGAACTCCATTATAATGGTGGCGATGCGGACCAAATTGACTTTCACCGATATGTGATGTTTCTTGGTCATGAATTTAATGACAAAATTCGTTTTTTCAGTGAACTTGAAGTCGAGCATTCAATTGCTGGCCAAGGCAAGGTTGGTGAAGTTGAACTTGAGCAAGCATTCGTTGAATTTGACTTAACTGATAACATGACATCATCTGTTGGTTTACAATTGATTCCGGTCGGTATTCTAAATGAAACCCACGAACCACCAACATTTTACGGCGTTGAACGAAATGCAGTGGAAAAAAATATCATCCCGTCCACATGGTGGGAAGCTGGGGTAAAATTCACTGGTAAAATCACTGAAAATCTTCAATATGACGCCATGGTCCATTCTGGCCTCGCGACACCGACTACTGGCGGCAATGCATTTCTAATCCGAAAAGGACGTCAAAAAGTAGGTAAAGCCACTTGGAAAAACTCTGCATTTACTGGTCGTCTTTCATGGATGCCTGTTGCTGGCGTTAATCTAGGTGTTAGCGTACAATATCAAAGCGACCTCACACAAACCGCCTCCCCTACCTCCGCGACCCTTATCGAAGGACACGCCGATATCCGTCATCAAATTTCCACATCAAGCCAAATTGGCCTGCGCGCCCTTTATGCACAGTGGAATCTGAATAGCGTCGAAGCGGAGCTTCTAGGCCGTAATATTCAGCGTGGTTGGTATATTGAACCGTCCTATAAATATTCATTTAGCAA
>JAESUD010000327.1 GCA_016763335.1 Emcibacteraceae bacterium
TAACTGGGGCTGTATCCCGACGAAAGCACTATTACGCTCGGCCGAGATATTTCATAATATGAAACATGCCGCGGATTATGGCTTGGTCGCGGATCAGCTTGGTTTTGATCTTGATAAAGTGGTAGCGCGTAGTCGCGGCATTGCCGCCCAACTAAGTGGTGGCATTGCACATCTACTCAAGAAAAACAAAGTTACTGTCATCATAGGGCAGGGTTCACTTGTTTCCCCGGGTAAGCTTTCCGTTGAGCAAGACGGAAAGAAAACCATTGTTGAAGCAACGGATATAATCCTTGCGACTGGCGCGCGTGCAAAAGAATTGCCGCATTTAAAAGCGGATGGTGAGCTTATCTGGACATACCGTCATGCACTCGTGCCTAAAACGATGCCGAAAAAGATGTTGGTTATTGGTTCCGGTGCGATCGGCATTGAATTTGCCAGTTTTTATAATGAACTTGGCGCCGATGTGACGGTTGTTGAAATGATGGACCGTGTGTTACCGGTTGAAGACGAAGAAATTTCAAAATTTGCCCTTAAATCCTTTAAATCACAAGGGCTTAAGATCATGACTTCGGCCAGCGTTACCAAGCTTGATAAGAAAAAAACAAGTGTGGTTTGTACCGTTGAAAGCAAGGGTGGCAAATCGGAACAAATCGAAGTTGATGTGGTTATTATCGCCATTGGTATTGACGGCAATGTTGAAAATATCGGTTTAGAGCAAAACAAAATCAAAGTCGACCGTGGCCATGTAGTGACAGATGAATGGGGTCATACGGGTGTTAAAGGTGTTCACGCAATTGGTGATTTAACTGGTCCGCCGTGGCTAGCCCATAAAGCAAGTCATGAAGGCGTTATCTTGGTTGAGAAAATTGCTCTTGATAAAGGCAATAAGGAAATCAAAGACCTTCACCCGATTGATAAAGGCAATATCCCAGGATGTACTTATTGTCGTCCGCAGGTGGCAAGCGTCGGTCTTACTGAAAAAGCGGCCATTGCGGCTGGTCATAAAGTACGTGTTGGCCGTTTCCCGTTCATTGGTAACGGAAAAGCCATTGCCATGGGCGAAGCAGAGGGTATGATGAAAACAGTGTTTGATGCAAAAACTGGCGAACTTCTTGGTGCACACATGATTGGCGCGGAAGTTACCGAGATGATACAGGGTTATACAGTTGCCAGAACGCTTGAAACCACGGAAGCAGAACTAATGCACACAGTATTCCCGCATCCAACCATGTCGGAAATGATGCATGAGGCGGTTCTTGATGCTTTTGGTAAAACGATACATATGTAAATCGGATAGGCGATGAACGATATTAAGAAAAAATCTGAATTTAAGCGTAAACCAGATTGGATACGGGTCAAGGCACCGGTGTCCAAAGGTTACAATGAAACCCGCAACCTTATGCGAGGTCTTAAGCTTACGACAGTGTGTGAAGAGGCGGCATGCCCAAATATTGGTGAATGCTGGACTAAAAAACACACTACGGTGATGATACTTGGTGATACCTGTACACGGGCTTGCCGTTTTTGTAATATTAAAACCGGAAAAGGCAACCCAGTTGACCCGGATGAACCGGCAAATGTTGCTGAAATGGTTCTTGTTACGGATATGAAGCATATTGTTATCACGTCCGTGGACCGTGATGACTTGCCTGATGGTGGTGCGTCTCAATTTGTTAAGGTGATTGCAGCAGTTCGTAGGGCATCGCCTGATACCACGATTGAGATACTGACACCGGATTTTAGAAATAAACCCGGGGCACTTGAAACTGTGATAGCCGCCAAGCCGGATGTATTTAATCATAATCTTGAAACGGTTCCGCGGCTTTATTCGTTTATTCGCCCTGGCGCACGTTATTTTCATTCATTGAACCTACTTTCCAAGGTCAAGGCAATTGATCCTGAAATATTTACAAAATCAGGAATTATGGTTGGCTTAGGCGAGACTGAAGTTGAAGTATTACAGGTCATGGATGATATGCGTTCGGCTGATATTGATTTCATGACTATCGGTCAATATTTGCAACCAACTAAAAAACATGTTGAGGTTGAAGAGTTTATTAAACCGGATCAGTTCGTTAAGTTTAAAAAAAGGGCTCTCTCAAAAGGCTTTCTTCATGTTTCTTCATCGCCGCTAACGCGGTCTTCGCATCATGCTAGTGAAGATTTTGAGGTATTAAAGACAGCCCGCCTTGAACAACTTAAAAAGTCAGAAGCTAAAATTCAACAAGATGCGCCGATTGATATTGAAGAAATGAAAAAACATAATGCGAATTATGAAGCTTAATGCCGAAATTTGTAGAAGATAGAGTTTTTTCATATTCTGCCAAACAAATGTATGATTTGGTTGCAAATGTAGGACAATATCCTGAATTTTTGCCTTGGTGCATAGGCGCGCGGCTTTATGATGTCGTTGAAAATGAATTTTATGCTGACCTTATTATTGGATTTAAAGTTTTTCGGGAACGTTTTACGTCGCACGTGGTTTTGGGTGATCATAAAATCGACATAAATTATATTAAAGGTCCTTTAAGTCACCTTCATAATCATTGGGAATTTAAAGATCTTGAAGAGGGCGGTTCGGCACTTCATTTTGAAGTGGACTTTGAATTTAAGAATAAAATATTTCAAAGGCTGGTCGGCGGTCTTTTTACTGAAGCAGTACACCGCATGGTCATGTCGTTTGAAATACGCGCTAAAGAATTATACGGTTAATAGAATAAGGATTAGAATAAATGGCAATGATTTTTACGCCAAAACCAACCCCCGTCGTTGAAATAGCAGGAACTGATGATACATTTCCTGTGAACCGCATATATTGTGTTGGACTGAATTACCGCGATCATGTGGTTGAATTTGGTAGTGATCCGGATGAAGTCGATCCTGTGTTTTTTATGAAACCTGCTGATGCGATAGTTGCTAATGGTGTTGATGTGCCATATCCGCCGAAGACCAATAATTTTCATTATGAAATTGAATTAGTTCTAGCGATCGGTAAGCAAGCAATAAAAATTTCTGCTGATCAGGCGGAAGATCATATTTATGGCTATGCCGTCGGAAATGATCTTACGAGACGTGATCTTCAAATGGAAATGAAAGAGCTTGGCATGCCTTGGGATACATCAAAAGGGTTTGATAAATCCGCGACAATTACCGCTATCCATAAAGCGAGCGATATTGGCCACCCGAAAGAGGGTCGTATTTGGTTAAGTGTTAATGGTGAAATACAGCAAGATAGTAATATCAACAAAATGATTGCGAATATAAATCAAATCGTTGCCAAATTATCAGAATTATATACGCTTGAACCGGGTGATTTAATTTATACTGGTACGCCGTCAGGCATTGGCCCGGTTATTCGTGGGGACATTATGGAAGCAGGAATAGACGGCATAGATACGTTGATTAACAAAGTTGTTTAGATGGGCATAATTTGACAGGTCAATTACCACAAATAAATCTGGAAGCTCGGGAAGAATTTCGACAAAAGGCTGTTTCTTTTGGCCTTAACCCTGACGATAAATGGATTGGTGGATATGTTGAATATGAATGGGGAAAACTAAAACATACTCTTGATGTGGTTCTTGATAAAGATAAAGTAAAAATCTTAGAATTTGGCTGTAATATTGGTGCGTCTGCTGTGATTGCAGCGCTTTGTGGTCATGTTGTTTATGCAGTTGATATTAAACAAAAAAATATAGAATTGGCTAACCTTAACGCTGCGCAATACGGGGTTGGGGAACAAATCTTTTTTACGCTGATTAATCCTACCGATCCGTTACCATATGATGATGCATTTTTTGACGCAATTATTTGTAATAGTGTTCTGGAATATGTAAATGATGAATGTTTGAAACAAGTGTTAAAGCAATTAGACCGTGTTTTAAAACCCGATGGGAAAATTATTATAACGGGAACCAGCAACCGTATGGCCCCAAAAGAAGTTCATAAAGGCAAGTGGTTCATAAATTATTTTCCAAAATCACTTGGTAAACTAATCTATGGAAATAAAAAATATCAAATAGGGTTACATCCATTTAGAGTATTGCGAGCTTTTAAAGGTTATGAAAATATTGATTTATTAGATAATGGTAAGCTTTATTTAGAAATAAAGAAAAGGTTTGGCTTATCAAGTTTGAATTTGAATATTTTAAGGTTTCTTAAACGGGTTTTACGACCTTTTAAAATCAGCGTAGGGCTATTAACACCAAGTTTTTCAGTAAACTTAAGAAAACCAAAATAATTATTTTTGTGGCACTATATATATTTTTTTATTTGTGTATGGACTACCTGCA
>JAESUD010000328.1 GCA_016763335.1 Emcibacteraceae bacterium
AGCGATAATAGGTATGTTTTTATGTGCTTCACTTAAGGCCTTAATCTTTTTCATGGCTTCAATCCCATCCATTTCTGGCATGGAAATATCCATCAGGATCAAGTCAAAATGCTCATCCATTGCTTTTTTAATTGCATGATCACCACTCGATACTTCCGATAAATTAAAATTTAAATTATTCAGCATTTCACGGGTTATAAAACGGTTTGTTTCGCTGTCATCAACAATAAGAATTTTGTGTTGGTTCCCGTTTATATTTTGTATAAAATCCATGTTATTATCATTGGTATCATGGGTAATGTTATCCGGTATTATAATGGGGCAAGTAAACCAAAAATCGCTTCCAACACCTTCTTCACTGGTAAAACCTATGTCTCCATTCATCAATTCTACGATCCCTTTTGAAATGGCTAACCCGAGGCCAGCCCCTCCTTTTTTACGTAATTTTGTCGCATCTAATTGGGAAAATTTTTTAAATATATTTTTTTGAAAACTTATTGGAATTCCTGATCCTGTATCCTTTACATGGACAACAAGAAAGTCACCGTCGATGTCAGATCCAGATAGAGAGAAATCAATTTCAACCTTGCCCGATGACGTAAATTTTAAAGCATTGCTAATTAAGTTATTAATCACTTGTCTGATTTTATAATCATCGGCATATAAATGTTCTGGAACATTAGTACTGATATTGAATATGAGTTGTATATTATTTTTAATTGCGATTGGTGAAAATGTTCCGCGGATGGTGTCAGTTGCGGTTTTAATATTAAAATTTGTAGGGTTTAAAGAAATACTTCCTTCATCTAATCTGATTAAATCCAGAATATCATTTAATAGGTAATGTAAGCTCTTGCCTGTTTCCTGGGCGATGGAAATATACTTTCTCTGAATTTCGTTTAATTCTGTTTCCTGTAATAGATCAATCGTTCCCAGCAGTCCATTCATCGGGGTTCTGATTTCATGGCTCATAATGGCTAAGAAGTCTGTTTTTACGGCGTCTGCGCGCTCCGCTTTATTCTTTTCTGTAATAAGGGCTTTCTGTGTAATGGCATATTGTTTGATCAATTTTTCATGGTTCATATTTAGGAAAAACTGGTTCTTATAAGTTTGCTCATTGCGTTTGCCGAAATAAATTAAACTGGCCATGCTTAAGATCGCCAGTGCGGCACAGCTATACATCATGGCTTCAGAATAATAGAAAGTGCTTATTATAAATAATGACAGTGACGGGATAACGAAGGAAAGATATGCAGGAATATAACGTGCTGTATTTGCCAGTCCTGCTGAACATAAACAAACGATTGAAGCGCCAATGAAAATATGAAGATCCATTTGGCCGTTAGATAGGATCACGATTAAGGGTAATATTCCCCAACAAAGACCTACAAAAATTGTGGTAACGTTTAATAGATGTCTTCTTTTATAAATTAGCAGATGGTGTGATTTTTTCTTTGGTTTCGGGCAAAGGTACATTTTAACCACGGAAAACCTTATAAACAAACATCCTAAAAGTGCTAGAGCCCAAAGTTGTATATACTCAATTCCAAATATTGTCTGAAGCAGAATGTAAAGCAATAGGGTAAATGTAAGATGCAATAACGTGCTAAAAGGAACAGAGTTAGCCGCTGACTTAATCTGTTCCTTTAATAGCTTATAATGTGTAACCGTAAGGCTTGGCTTATCTAACATTTCCATATGGGTTTCCTGGTTGCAGGATAGGATACAGAAAAATGATGAGCGTTTTATTAATTACCAACAAACGCCTTGATAAAGCACGGTGTCACGGCAGGTTTTGTTGAGCCGGACAAGGTCAATAACAGGCTTTTTCAACGAGAAAGTTTCCAATAATTTTTCATATTCAGGTGTATAATGGGTGACGACGATAACATCTGAATTTTGACATAGGGTGTAGGCATCATCCATTTTCATTTTTGAAAGCTCGGAGATAACATTACTTCCGTAACCTTGGGAAATACTTGCATCATTTAAGTTTTCATCATGCAGGGATATTTTAAAATCCATATATTTTAATTGTTCAATTATAGGCAATATCGGGCTTTCTCGCATATCATCAGTCCCGGATTTGAAGGTCACACCCAAGAAACCGACTTTTGCACCCTTCTGTTTTTTTATGAGATCGACAATATGGCATATATGTGAATTATTACTATGAATAATACTGTTCATAATTGGAAGATCCTGATTTAGCTCCTTAGCTAAATATTGAATTCCCCTTACATCTTTAGGCAAACAGGATCCGCCAAACGCCGAGCCGGGCATTAAATATTTTTCAGAAATGTTTAGTTTATGATCTTTGCAGAATATATCCATTACTTCATAACTGTCTACATTTGCGGCTTTGCAAAGTCGACCGACTTCATTGCCGAAGGATACTTTTAAAGCATGCCAGGTATTATCGATATATTTTACGAATTCGGCGGCTTCCATTGTGCATACTAATTTTTCCCCGCTGATGGTTCTGTATAAGCGTTTTGTCATTCGGGCGGCAAATTCATCGCTTGCGCCAATAACCGTTTTTGCAGGGCTATGAAAATCTTTTATTGCTGTAGTTTCTCTTAAAAATTCAGGATTAAAGGCTACGCCAAAATCGGTTCCACATTTTTTCCCTGATACTTTTTCAATGATAGGAATTAAGATTTTTCGGGTCGTTCCGGGCGGGGTAGTACTTCTAAATAAAATAAGGTGATATGTTTCTTTTTTGGCTAATGCCAAACCAATTGTTTCTGATACTGTTTTTAAATGGTCAATATTACAGTGACCGTCTTCATGGCTGGGTGTGCATACGCTCACCATCGTAACATCAGTATTCATTATGGCGTCAAAAGAATTAATTGTTGCTTTAAAACGGTCCCTGTTAATGACTAAAGAAAGGTTCTTTGCCAGCCCGTCCTCGACGATCGGTGGAATTCCGTTATTCATGCTTAAAACCTTTTTCTCATCGGTATCGACACCAATTACATGAAACCCCATATCGGCAAAACATACTGATGTTACTGCACCGACATACCCCAATCCAATGACGCTGATTTTGGGTAGGTCTGCTTGATTGATCTGAACCGGGGCGATTGTGGAAACGATTTCTTTATTTAATTTTAGGCGTGATATAATTTGATTTAACATTATTACTCTCCATACTTATTAAATACTCTAGACACATAAAAGTGCTGATTTATTGTTATAAATCAGCATGATAGTTATTTATTTTAATTGATTCGGCCATATTCGTCTTCCAACCGAACAATATCATCTTCCCCTAAATATGTTCCGCATTGAACTTCGATAAGTTCTACTGGTTCATCATAGGGGTTAGAAATTCTGTGAATTGCTTCTATTGGAATATAAACTGCATCATTGGGCTTTAAGGTTTGTTCTTCACTACCAACGGTAACATCAGCCATACCTGAAACAATTGTCCAATGTTCGGAACGATGATGATGATATTGTAATGATAAAGTCTGGCCTGGTTCAACACGGATATGTTTCACTTGAAAATTGTCGCCGTCATTAATTGTTTTGTATTTCCCCCAAGGGCGAACTACGCTTGAGTGCGCAACAATTTCTTTACACTTTTTTTCTTTAAGTTTTGAAACCAATGTTTTTAAATTGCTCGCTTCTGACTTATCCGCGATTAAAACGGCATCATCCATTGTCACAACAATAAGGTTTTTAAGACCAAGAACGGCTGTTAGCTTATTATCGCTTCGGATATAACAATTCTGTGAATTGCTGCTAACAACGTTACCTAATGTGACATTACCGTTATCATCCTGATCGCTGCATTCCCAAACACCAGCCCAAGAACCAACATCATTCCATTGAGGGGAAATTTCGAGAACTTTGGCAATGGTTGTTTTTTCCATCAAGGCATGATCGATTGATATTTTTTTTGCTTTTTCATAACTTCTGTTATCCAAATAAAATATTTCTTCCTGTGACTTTCCTTTAAATATTGCCGCACGGCAGAAGTGGGTAAGGCCGGGATCAATTTTTTGCATCTGATCAATTAAGACAACTGATGAAAATAGATACATTCCGCTATTCCAAAGGTATCCCCCTTCATTCAGATATAATTCTGCCGTTTCAAGGTTTGGTTTTTCATCAAATGCAACAATGTTTTTTAATAGACTATCCGTATGGGGGTCATATTTTATATATCCATATCCGGTCGCAGGGTTTTCCGGCTTAATACCAAATGCTACTAGAGATTTTTCATCTCGTGATCCATTGGTTAGTGCCGCAGCAAGTGAATTTACTTTATGAATGCGATGATCGGATGGCAGCGTTAGTATTGTGCTATGGGGGTCGCGTTTAAAGGCTGTCATTGCCGCAATTAAAATTGCCGGTGCTGTATCACGGCAGGCGGGTTCGCAAATTATTTCAACATCATAAAAACCAATTTCAATTAATTGTTTTGTCACAAGATGCAGATGTTCTGTATTGGTCATAACAATTGGCGCATTACTTAATCCAATGGCATCTAACCTTAGAACAGTTTGTTGGAACAATGTATGTTCCCCGATAATAGACTGGAACTGTTTGGGTAAATCGGGCCTGGAAATCGGCCAAAGACGCATGCCTGTACCGCCAGCTAATATAACCGGTATTATATTTTTTTGTTGATCATGGTGTAACTTTATCATGCGGTCTCTCCATATACAGTTGAAACGATACCTATTAACAATGCATGAGGTGTGCCAGTTTTGAAGTCTAATTATATTATTAGTATCAATGGGTTATGAGGTGTGTATCGTGAGGTGAAGGGATATTTTCATTTTGACTTGCTATTTGAGTTGTATTGATAGCAAGGGGTTATACCGCAGCAATGTCTGCATATTTTGGTAATGTCATTTTTCTGAATTCTTATTTATATTTTGTGACATAAAACATGGCTTAACTCCTAAAAGTTGAAATAAATAAATTCGGTTAATTCATTAAGCCTGTAGATTTGTATGAGACTGATGACCCCGACAACAAATAATGCGGATGACCAGCCATGTGACGGGCGCCATATAATTACTTTACGCCAAAATTTGGAAAATCCCGTGGCTCTTCGGATCATTTTATTTATGCCAATAACGGGTCGATAGTTTTTAACAATTTCAACAGAATTCGGGCACCACACAACGATTAATGTGAGGGCGAATACTTCAATCCAGAATAGCCCGCTATCTTGCAAAACTTCGACCCATATTTTTACATTATGATATTCGGACATTCCGAACATTCCTTTAAGAATTGCTTCGGCACCATCGAAGCTTTCTGCCCTAAAAAATACCCAGGCAATCATTACAAACAACATGGTCAAGGCGTGTGCCAAAAACCGGTGGAGCGGTGGATACAAATTGGCAATTATGGTGTTCGGGAGGTATTTTGACCAAGCATGATTAACGGTGAGGTATAGTCCGTGTAATAACCCCCAGAAGACAAAATTCCAGCTGGCACCGTGCCATAACCCACCAAGCAACATGGTTGCGCCAAGATTAATATACCTACGTATGGGGCCGCTTCGGCTGCCGCCTAACGGGATATAAAGATAATTTTTTAAAAATGTGGATAAAGTGATATGCCAGCGACGCCAGAAATCAACGATGTTTAATGACTTATAAGGGGAGTTGAAATTTAAGGGTAAGCGAATTCCAAACAGGCGCGCAAGCCCGAGTGCCATGTCGCAATAACCGGAAAAATCAAAATATATTTGAAAGGTATAGGCAAATGTACCTATCCAAGCCGCTTCCATTGGAACGGCTACGCCTGTTTCAGCTAATCCGAAGACGGCATTCGCCATTGGGGCAACCCCATCTGCTAAAACAATTTTTTTGAATAAACCAATGATAAAGAGTGTGCTGCCAACGGACAGGTTAACAAAAACACGTTGGCGAAAAACGGCCAGAGTAAATTGGGGAATGGTATGTTTTTGCATTACTATCGGCCCGGCAATGAGTTGCGGGAAGAACACGACAAATAAACAATATTTTGCAAAGTCACATTCAGCGATTTTTCCAATATAAGTATCATGCAAGAATGCAATTTGTTGGAAAGTAAAAAATGAAATAGCCAAGGGCAGAATAATATGTATTAACGGGACATCAGTACCGATAACGGTATTGAAATTGCCAATCATAAAATCCGCGTATTTGAAATAAGCAAGGGTTGCCAAATTGATAACAATGCCAAATATCAGGGTAGACTTTTTACCGGTTTTCAAAATAACTTTATGTAATCCGTAGTTGATAGATATGGATAGAATTAACAAAATCAGGTGAACCGGGCTCCACCATGCATAAAATGCTATTGACGCAATGATGAGCCACCAGATAATACCTTTTTCCCACTGCAAATGCCGCAGAACAAAAAAGACTATTAAAACGGGTGGTAAGAATAAATATATAAATTCCAATGAGCTAAATACCATATTTTTTCTCCTGATAAATCTTTAAATACTGCCACGTGATTTAAGTAGTTTTTTCAATAATCTTTCACAGCCCAAATGCCCCAATAGACTTCCTTGTTCGGCCAATTTTATTGCTTCACCTTGGTTTTCTTCAACCAATAAACCGGCCGCATAGAGACGGGCTAATTCTTCCATGGAACCACCATGTTTTGCCAAAACACCTTTTTTGAACCAATAAACGGCTTCTTCTTGTTTTAAGGTGTATTTTTCTTCTAAATGAAAACGGCCAATTGCCGTTATCGCGCCGCCATGTCCTTGCTCGGCGGCTTTACGTAACCAAGCAACGGCCTCTGTTTGTTTTTCGGGCTGTTGTGCGTCCATTAACACCATCCGGGCAAAATCATGCATTCCTCCAGTGTTACCCATTTGGGCTGATTGCAGTAACCATTTGTGGGCCTTCTGGGGATCTTTTTCTATTAATTCACCATCACGGTACAGACGGCCTAATTGCTTGGCCGCGGTGGATGATCCGTTTTTTACTTTCCTGTTTAATGAAACTATTGCCAGTTCAATTAATGCATAAGCTTTATCTGGATCGGGGGTAACGCCGTAACGCCCCTTCATTAGAAGACGAGCATATTTGATGGCTGCTTGTTCGTGGCCAGCTGCTGAGGCGATTTGATAATAATCAATGGCTTTATTAATATTTTGGTCTACGCCCAGGCCTTTTTCATAATGAATGCCGAGTTGAAGGGATGCCTTTACGAACCTCCAACCCAATGATTTGTAGAACCATTCAACGGCGACAGTATTGCAATCGGGTCCCAGTGACCTTTGGAAAAGTCTCCCAAGTTCATAGGCATTCTCTCCGCGATATGAATAGCTATACTGAATTGCGAGTAAATAATAATGGCGCGCTTTTTCAAGGTCCGGTTTTACGCCCCACCCTCTGCTATATGATTTTGCCGTATGGAACATTGCGCCAGGGTATCCTTGCAAGGCATGTTTTTCAAAGATGATGAGGGCTTCATCTAGGTTGCCTTGTTTTTGTAAAGTTCTGGCCTGATTAATGGCTTCGTTTACTTGTGGGTCATTGGGTGCACTCTTGCTTGAATTATTCCGTTGATCAAAAATGAGAAACAAAAATATGATCATTAGAATGCAAACTATAAAGGCAAGGAACCCGTTTCTGATATGTTCAGTGGACATTTTGCGAACTCCATATTCTGCAAGCTTTTCCCTCGCGGACTTCGGTGAAATTATCAGAGACAATATGCAAAATATCAGAAGACGTAATTGGACATATAATGTCTTTGCGCCGCTTTTGCGCCAACAAAATTGCATCTGGGTTGTCATTAGTAAGCTGCGCGATTTCGCCAACAATTAATTTTGCAGTTTTATAATCGAAATGATAGGCGTCGGTAAAACGGTCTAAATCACGGGTTAAGTGATTATCAAAATCAAAATCAATAACCAGCCCAAGGGTTGTTAAACGTTTTCTAAAGTCGTGATCTAATTCGCCATGTCCATAATCAATGACCCGGTTTTGCATTTCCACAATAGTAGGTGGAATGATAAAAATAAGTTTGATATAATTTTGATCACACCATGTTGATATTTCTACAAGATAGGACCAAAATTGCTCGGAAAATTTAAATTTCCGCCAATCTGAAGCCGCATTTCTTTTCACTTGCTTTTGAAATTTAATTGGTAATTCCCGTTCAATATGAATTGGTGTCCAAAGTGATTTCCAAATTCCCAAATTATCGGCAAAATAATAGGTATCATTTTCATAGAAGGATGGATGGGTTGACGGGGCAATATGTTCGGGCAAGATACAATTTGTACAAACTTCTATTTCTAACAAATTTTCTAAGGTCTTGCCTTCATTTATTATCGCCTCACTTATTATAATTTCACGGGCATTAGCAGGGGTAAATAGACTTGGCTTAAAGTCAGACAGTCTTTTAAATTCTGCCTTATATTTGTTTTGTAGATTTTTGTAGCTTATTTTTGAAACGAACCAGTTTGAATAATATTGTAGCGGGTTTTCATTTAATCTAATGGCTTCAGGGACACGGTTTAATCCATTTTTAAAATTAACATCAAGACTTCTAAGTTGAATACCGATTACCAAGGTTTTTAGGTTTTTGTTATGTTTAATAATCTGAAACGTATCGTAAATTTCATAAACTGTGGCACCGCCATAAGCAAAATTATAAGCACCAGTTAATCCCAATTGATGCCAATATTTATCACGCAGTGATCTGGCGCGACTGTCACCCAATATTATAACATCTGAAGTTTCTTCCGGATAATGGGCCACTTTCCATAATGGGTAATGTGCCTTTTCACTTATCTTTTTCTTTTCAATCCCGATATCAACAACTTTATTGATTTCATAGGGGTCGATAATAAAATTAAAAATGATGGGTAATATACCAAACAGAAATGTAATGATGCATATGAAACCATAAAAACGTGCTGTGTTTGAAATCTTAGACATTGTTTTACTCCTTACTACGCTTTGTAAGTCGCAAAGAGCATGCCAATTTAGTGTGGAGAAAAAATTGTTTATTAACAGATAGATAGAGAGATGATGTTATTTTATTGTTTTAGAAATTTCAATTTTGAAATTCAAATTACAAAAATTAACTAATTCCAATAGCAACACTAATCATCGTAAAAGACGGAAATTTAATAAGATTGGAAAAATATAATGTACATAGTATGAGCACTGATAGGGCCGTCATCGTGCACCAGGTGGCCATCGTATTTCGTAGCTTGTTAATCATCATATTGTCGTCAGTTGCAGACGATTGATTGCCTCGATTTGACCATTTTTGTTTTGAAAGTCTGAATATGCAGTAAATTTTTACTGACGCATTTATCAATTGATTGAAATAAAGTATCCACGGGTATGACATTTCAATTTTTCTGGAATAACCAAAAAGAAATAAGGATAAAAACATCCGGCTAAGGGCGATGAATATTATATATGAGATAAGATAGGAATACCCAACTATTAAAGAGCCTATAA
>JAESUD010000329.1 GCA_016763335.1 Emcibacteraceae bacterium
AAAAATTCGCAGCACTGTCGCCGATCTTACTAAAAGGATCGCTGATGTTTGTGGGTTACCCTCTAGCGGAAAAGAGCGTCGCCGTATATTTTCGATGTTTCAGTGTTGGGTGCTTAAGGATACTGTTGGTGAAAGCCTTCTCTACGGAGATCATAATACTGACAAAAATACTGGCCTGTTAAACTGGACGAGCAATTTTATTAAAACCGCCGCCACCGCTAAGGCACCACCCTACTGGGTTAATTTCATTGTAAATTTTGATGTTAATTATCAGAAACGCCGAATTCAATTCCTTATTCAGGAATTAAATGATCAATATTCAAACTATCCAAATCAAGTAAATGAACTTGATGACTGTAAAATGTCTCTCTATCAAATACTTGAAGAAATAAAACATTCCGACACCCTCGACCGTCTAAATGATCAACAAATTTCACACATAAGGAATTTTGTTTCAAAGATTATCGATTTTCCCTTCACAGACGATATGGCATGTAGCAAAAACCTCGCCCATCTTTCGGCCCATGAAGACGATATTACACAAATACTCAATACCCTTTTCCCGGTCATTGGACTAGACAATATTAGAAATGAAACTGACGAGCTTATCGTCAAGCAGCTCAATAACTCCTGGAGCGAAACATTCAAGCAAAACATAATCACCAGTTATCTGGGTTTTGCCTTTTGGGATGTAATTACATTTTCTATAATGGGAGCCAATTCTATTGGTGAATTTGACGAGATATTAGTCAACCGCATTAGCCCTAACGATGAGCTTACGTTAAAAACACATCCCCTGGAAATGCCCTTAAAAGGCACAGCCATGAGAAGCTTTGGTGCTTTTTTTAGCCGCGAAGACAGGGAAAATGATTATCTATGGGGCAGCCTGAACGGCGCCGAAAGATTAATCGATTTGTTATATAAACAAGCACAATCCGAACAAGTCGCTGACAAATTTAATCTGGCTGAAATAAAAAAACGAGCCTTTAAAAACATTCTAAAAGCCGAGAAAGAACATTTACCAACAATCCCGGAACTTTTTAAAGATATAGAAGCCCGAATTAAAAGCCTCTAATTACATAAAGCCCATTTCAAGACGAGCAGCTTCCGACATCATTGACATGTCCCACGGTGGCTCCCAGACGAGCTCCACTTGAACATTACCGACACCTTCAACTTCACGCACCCGGCATTCAACCTCTCCCGGCATCGTTTCAGCAACAGGACAATTGGGTGATGTGAGTGTCATACTTACAGTAATGTCCGCATAATCATTGACATCAATGTCATATATCAAGCCAAGTTCATATATATTCACCGGAATTTCAGGATCAAATATTTCACGGATTTTTTCAGAAGCTAAATTTTGTAAATTTTGCTTTTCATCAGCCGTTATAGGCTCTCCACCACTTTTCGAAGTTGTGTCAGACGATTTTTTTTCGTCCTCATTTTCTGGTCGCTCATTTAAAAAGCCATCTAAGAAGCTCATATCAAATTCCTTATTTACGCAAAAATTCTGTTTACCTTATGAAGCCCGTCAATTAGCCGGTCAACATCGCCTAAAGTGTTATAAAGTCCAAAAGATGCCCGTGCTGTCGCCGGAATATCCATAAAATCCATGACCGGCTGTGCACAATGATGGCCCGTACGAATGGCTATACCGTCCTGATCCAGGATCGTACCTATATCATGAGGATGTGCCGCTTTCATGGTAAAGGATATTATCCCCGCCATTTCATCAGCCCGCCCGCGAAGTTCAATACCATCAACTTCTTTTATTTTTTCTAAAGCATAATCAAGAAGCATACTTTCATGATTATGAATATTATCAAACCCAAGACTGTTAACATAATCTATCGCCGCCGCAAATCCAATACCACCGGTAATATGCGGGGTGCCTGCCTCAAATTTATGGGGAAGATCATTAAAAGTCGTCTTTTCAAATGTCACCGACCGGATCATGTCGCCACCGCCTTGATATGGTGGCATGGCGTCAAGTAATTCTTGTTTTCCGTAAAGCACCCCTACACCCGTAGGGCCATACATTTTATGGCCAGAAAACACATAAAAATCTGCGTCTAATTCTACCATGTTAATAGCCATATGCGGCAGAGCCTGACAACCATCAACAAGGACAAGAGCGCCAACTTTATGGGCCAACTTTATAATTTCCTTGATCGGCGTAATTGTCCCAATGGCATTGGAAATATGGGTAATGGCGACTAATTTTGTTTTTTCGCTTAGTAATGCTTCATATTCTTCTAGTAGAAAATTACCACGCTCATCAATTGGGCTCACAGTAATGGTCAGCTCTTTTTCATCGCGCAGCAACTGCCAGGGTACAATATTTGAATGATGTTCCATCCGGCTTAAAATTATTTCATCACCAGAAGATAAATTTTGCCGCCCCCAGCTTTGCGCCACCAGATTTATTGCTTCAGTGGCGCCGCGAACAAAAATAATTTCCTTAGACGATTTTGCACCGATGTGATCGGCTATTTTTTCACGAGATTCTTCATATTTCGCTGTAAGGGCTTGCGATAAAAAGTATCCGCCGCGGTGAATATTAGCATATTCATTAGAATAACAGTCACTCACCGCATCAATCACACATTGTGGTTTCTGCGCGCTTGCCGCGCTATCAAGAAATGTCAGCGGCTTACCGTAAATTTCCTGTCTGAATATGGGAAATTCATTTCTAATTTCTTCAATATTATAATTATGCTGTTTTGCATCCATAATTAATCACCGCTCTCCAGCCATGATCCTGCAAGCTCCAGATATCTTGATTTAACCGACTGTAATTTTATGTCTTCAAAAACTTCCGCAACGAATGCTTCAACCAGCAATGCTTTTGCGGCTTTTTGATCTAGTCCACGTGATTTTAAATAAAAGATAGCTTCGTTATCTAGCTCGCCTACCGTTGTCCCATGAGAACATTTTACATCGTCGGCATAAATAAGCAGCTCCGGCTTACTATTGGCTTCTGCGCCCCGATCCAAAAGCAGGTTTTTATTGGATTGATTGGCATTGGTTAACTGGGCATCCTTGGCGACATATACTTTTCCTTGAAAAGCAGACTTTCCGCCCTTATCTAAAACACCTCGGTAACTCTGATTGCTGTCACCCTCAGGTTTCATATGTTTCATATGGGTGAAGACATCATGTGAATTACCGTTACGCCCCAAAAACGCGCCTCTTAAATCTACATTTCCGTATAGACCATTAATAGTTGGCTTTATTTCCGTACGGCTGATTTTACCACCAATATTGAGCGAATAATGTTTGAAATTACCGCTTTCTTTTACATCTGCCAATGTTTGGTTCATGTGAATTGTTTCATTGCCTTCTTGTTGAAATTGATAAATTTCAAGCTTGGCCTTTTCACCCACAATCACTTCCGTGACATTTTGCCGCCAGCAATCAATGTTATCGGGGCTAATAAAATACTCGATAATTTGCGCTGAAGACGTACTTTTAATATTTATAAAGTTTTTTAATCTCAATGACTTAGCTTGTGATTTTTCTGATGCTATATGAAATATCTGAATTGGCTCAGCCAACTTTATATTTTCATCAATGATAAGCACAAACCCACCTGTCATCAGAGCGGTATTTAATTCTCCAAGACTATCTTGATTTTTACTTTCCTGAAAAACTTGTTCCGCATGCTCAGGGTTTGCACTAATAAATTCATTAAGACTTGTTAAAACAACACCCTGCTGTTTTTGAACATCTGACAGTTCACTATTAAAATACCCATCAACAAAAACAACTTTTGAACCTAAAACACCCTCTAAAGCATATTTTTGAATTATATCCGTATTTTCTGTCGCTATTTTTTCTGACGTTTCATAAATAGTCGTTTTTAACAGATTTAAATTAGTATATTTCCATTCTTCTACTTTCGGTCCCGGCAAGCCAACTTCAATAAAGCTAGAAATTGCTTTCGCCCGCACGTCATTTAACCATGCAAGTTCAGCATTTGGCAAGATATGTCTATGCGCATTAAAATAATTTGCGTAATTTCGTCCATCAAAATGATTTTTTTCTGTCATGGCATCTAACCTTATGCTGCGTTTTCATCAATACCGAGGCCAGCATATCCGTTTTTTTCAAGTTCAAGCGCCAAACTTTTATCGCCCGTTTTAACAATTTTTCCATTAGCAAGAACATGGACAAAATCTGGGACTACATAATCAAGAAGGCGTTGATAATGGGTAATCACCAATATTGATTTTTCCGGACTGCGCATTCTGTTAATGCCATCCGCAACAATTCGTAACGCATCAATATCTAGGCCACTATCGGTTTCATCAAGCACAGAGAAAATTGGCTCCAACATGGCCATTTGCACCATTTCATTACGTTTTTTCTCGCCGCCGGAAAACCCAACATTAACGGCACGCTTTAGCATTTCTGGCTTCATTTCAAGTTCTTCAGCTTTAGCGCGAATAAGCTTCAGGAAATCAACGGCGGCCATATCATCTTCGCCGCGATATTTTCGTAAAGAATTAATCGCTGCTTTAAGGAAGTTCATATTTGAAACACCCGGGATTTCTACCGGATATTGAAACCCAAGGAAAACCCCTTCGCCGGCCCGCTCATTTGCTGTAAGTTCAAGAAAGTTTTTGCCCTTAAATGTGACTGATCCTTCGGTAATTTCATAGCCTTCTTTTCCGCATATTGCATATGCAAGAGTTGACTTACCCGCGCCATTAGGCCCCATAATCGCATGAACTTCGCCAGGGTTTATCGTTAAATTAAGTCCCTTAAGAATTTTCTGTCCTGCGACTTCTACATGTAAATTTTTAATTTCCAACATTGTCATTTTCGTCTCAGCATTGGCTCAGCCAACACTCCCTTCTAAACTAATTCCTAGTAATTTTTGTGCCTCTACGGCAAATTCCATCGGTAACTGCATCATCACTTCTTTACAAAAGCCATTAACAATTAACGATACTGCCTCTTCCACATCTAGACCGCGCTGCAAACAATAAAAGAGTTGCTCTTCACTGATTTTTGATGTGGTTGCTTCATGCTCTAATTGCGCTGTCGGGTTTTTCGCCTCAATATATGGCACTGTATGAGCGCCGCATTCATCACCGATAAGCAGACTATCGCACTGGGTAAAATTGCGAGTATTTTCAGCATTTGGCATTACCTTTACCAACCCGCGATATATATTTTGTGCTTTCCCTGCTGATATTCCTTTGGATATAATTGTGGATGAGGTGTTTTTACCGATATGGATCATTTTAGTGCCCGTATCAGCTTGCTGATAATTATTAGTAATCGCCACAGAGTAAAACTCACCAACCGAACCATCGCCAATTAACAAACAGCTCGGGTATTTCCAAGTAATGGCAGAGCCCGTTTCAACCTGTGTCCAAGATACTTTTGAATTTTTACCGCGACACGCCGCACGCTTGGTAACAAAGTTAAAAATCCCGCCTACGCCATCTTTATTTCCAGGATACCAGTTCTGCACCGTTGAATATTTTATTTCCGCATCATCCAGAATTATGAGCTCAACCACTGCCGCATGAAGCTGATTTTCATCGCGCATTGGGGCTGTACATCCTTCAAGGTATGATACGTATGAGCCCTCATCGGCAATGATCAGGGTACGCTCAAACTGTCCTGTATTTGCTTCGTTAATTCTAAAGTATGTGCTTAGTTCCATCGGGCAACGAACACCTTTAGGAATATATACAAACGTGCCGTCCGTAAAAACCGCACTATTAAGTGTCGCATAAAAGTTATCTGCTGCCGGCACCACTGAACCAAGGTACTTTTTCATAAGTTCGGGATAATCTTGTGCTGCTTCGGAAATTGAACAGAATATCACGCCCCTTTTCTTTAAAGCTTCACGGAACGTGGTGGCTACAGATACGCTATCAAACACGATATCAACCGCAACCCCGGAAAGCACTTCCTGTTCTTGCAAAGAAATGCCAAGTTTTTCATAAGTCTTCAGTAGCTCTGGGTCCACCTCATCGAGGCTTTTTGGTCTGTCGTCAGCTGATTTGGGAGCTGCGTAATAATAAATATCCTGAAAATCAGGTTTTTTATAATCAAGCATTGGCCAATCCGGCTCTTCCATGGTTAACCATTTTTTATAAGCTTTAAGCCGCCATTCCAACAGCCATTCCGGCTCCTTTTTTTTGGCAGAAATAAACTTAATGACATCTTCATTTAGGCCTTTTGGGGCTTTTACCATTTCAATATCAGTTACAAAGCCATATTTATAATCGCCTGAAACTTCTTCAACGGTTTGTCTTGTTTCTAATGTACTAACCATCTTAAACCTCTACTTTTTTATTAGCACGTGCCGTATTTTCTTCCGTTTTTAAGGAAAAATCATACGGTTGTTCAGCCATTTCTGAAAGAGTAACACTGTCGAGCGCCTCATAAACGGCTTGATTAATTTTATCCCATTTATGCCGTGTAAGGCATATTGGCTCATAATCACAACATGAATCCTCGCCATTGATACAGTTTGTCAGCTGTACCGGCCCATCAACTGCTTCTACAATATCAGCAATTGATATATCCAGTTTTTTTGAATTCATGGAAAAACCACCACCGATACCCCGGTGCGAAACAAGCAGGTTTGCCTTGGCCATTTTGCCAAGGATTTTACTCACTGTCGGAAGCGGAACTCTGGTGTTTTTGTTAATTTCATGCGCAGTATGAATAACATCCGGACGAGCGGCAATGTTGCTCATCAGAACAACAGCATAATCCGCAAGGTTGGAAAGCTTAATCATCAAACAGCCTCATAAATAGGTTTCATTTTCCTATTACATGGTGTTGATTTGAGCCTTTGTCAATATAAATAAGACTAAATTGGTCTTTTTTGTTAAATTATTGATAAATAAGCATCTTATTAAGAATCGTTATTAAGTTTCAGGCAAATATCGTCCAATTGTTCTAATGATTTATAATAGATTTTAAGGACGCCCGCTTCACCGTTTTGCGAGTCTAGTTCTATCTTTAAACCAATGGCCGTTGATAGTTCATTTTCAAAAGCAATCGTGTCAGCGTCCTTTGAAGTTCCAGCCTTAAGCTTGCTAGATTTATTTCCCATTTCCCCCGTTTTAAGGGTCTTGGCCATTTTTTCCGTTTGTCTAACGCTTAAGCTATCACGAATTACCAGTTTCGCTAATTCTTCTGGATTATCGGCTGTGATTAACGCCCGGGCATGACCCATGCTAATTAACCCGTCGCCCATCAATTTCTGAACACTATCCGGCAATGATAACAGTCTAAGCATATTGGCAATATGACTTCTGCTTTTGCCAACAGCCTTTCCGAGAACATTTTGAGTATGGGAAAATTCATCCATCAGCCGTTTATAACCCAATGCTTCTTCGATTGGGTTTAAATCATGCCGTTGAATATTTTCAATGATGGCAATTTCAAGGGCTTCCTCATCATTCAATTCTTTAATGACAACGGGAACCTTATGAAGGCCGGCTACCTGTGCCGCCCGCCACCGTCTTTCCCCGGCAACGATCTCATATTTATTCAACCCCTTTGGGCGTACCAATAACGGTTGAATAATTCCTTTTGATTTAATCGATTCTGCCAGCTCTTTAGCCTTAGCATCATCAAAATAAATACGTGGTTGATAGCTATTAGTTACTAAGAACTCTACTGGTAATTCTCTTGGGGCATTCACGCTTGTTTCTGCGATGGCTACTTCATCATAAGATCCTTCACGTGTATTCATTAACGAAGAAAGGCCCCTACCCAACCCCATCTTTGGTGCTGCCGTTTTTCTTGCCTTTTTAGCCTTATTCTTTTGAGCCATTTATTACTAAGTCCTTGTTTTTAAAACATTATTATTAATATATTATGCTGCTTTTGGTTTTTTTTGTCTTCTTAATACTTCCGCAGCAAGCCCTAAATAAGCCTGACTTCCGGCACAGTGCAAATCATAAAGCAACACCGGTTTACCATGGGACGGCGCTTCAGATACCCGTACATTCCTTGGTATAACTGTTTTAAAAACCTTGTCGCCTAAATAACTTCGAACATCTAATGCGACCTGTTCTGAAAGGTTATTTCGACCATCAAACATCGTCAGAACAATACCGCCAATTTCTAGGCTTGGGTTAAAGTTAGCCTTAACTGTTTCGATGGTTTGCAACAACAGGCTTAACCCCTCAAGAGCAAAAAATTCACATTGCAATGGCACGATTACCGAATGGGCAGCAGCCAGTGTATTTAAGGTGAGCAAATTAAGGGACGGCGGACAATCTATTATAACATAATCAGAATTTTCCAGGACCGGATCACGAAATGCGCGGCGCAGCCGGAATGTTCTTTGTTCGGCATCAACCAGCTCAAGTTCCGCACCGGTAAGATCAATTGTTGATGGTACAAGTTTGAGCCCGGGCACAATCGTATCAACAATTGCTTCGGCCAATGATACCTCACCCATGATAACTTCATAGCTGCTTTTAGCACGGTCATTTCTCTCACGCCCTAATCCCGTGCTGGCATTCCCCTGCGGATCCATATCAATAATCAAAACGTCCTTCTTGGTCGCCGCAAGCGCCGTCGCCAAATTAATGGTCGTCGTTGTTTTACCAACTCCGCCTTTTTGGTTGGCGATAGCAATAATTTCCGGCTGACGATTTGCCTTCGGTGTCTTTGTGGGCAGCATTGCGGATAAGCTCCATTTTAATTTTGTTTTAACCAGTTATTTTAACCTTATCTGACTTAAGGATAAAATCATCCCCGTTTCTTCACTTTTACTTTTATATATATCAACTTTAAATTCGGCGCTTCTTTTGGCACGTTCAATTTCATCTTGTGCTTTTTCACCTTTAAGAAATAAGCACTTTGTATCAGGCGTCATAAATTTTGATGTGAGACTAAGAAGTTTTCCTAAATCCGCACAGGCCCGTGAAGTGATTAAATCTACTGGAAAAGCATCCATATTCTCGATTCTCTCGTTATGGACAATAGCATCAATTTTTGTCTTTTGAATGATTTGTTTCATAAATGAACATTTTTTTCCAACCCCTTCTATCAAGTGCACCTCGCCCGCTCCCAGAATAGAAAGAACAAGTCCCGGAAACCCCGCCCCACTGCCAAGGTCAAGTATTTTTAGGGGCTGTTTTTTCTGGTCAATATATTCAATCAACTGGGCACTGTCATAAAAATGCCTTCGCCACATATCAGACAAAGAATTATCACTGACCAGATTTATAGCCTTTTGCCACTTAATAAGCATTTCAGAGTAACAAATAAATTTATCCATTGTTTCACGTGAAACATTGTTAATTTTCTGAAACTCCTCCGCTGACATTATTCCAACCATTAAGCACGTGCCTTATTATTTTTACGTCTAACATGACGAAGAAGGGTTGTTAATGCTGCAGGCGTAACTCCAGATATCCGTGCCGCCGCCCCCAAAGTTGCCGGCTTTGCTTCATTTAATTTTTCTTTAACCTCATTAGACAATCCGGCAACCCCGTCATAATCCAAATCTTTTGAAAGCAAAAGGTTCTCATCTTTACGGAAAGCGATAATATCTGCTTCCTGTCTTTCTAGATATCCGCTATAGGTCGCATCAATAACCAACTGCTCAATGATATCAGACGGCATTTCCCTTAATTCAGGCCAAATGTTGGCTATCTGTTCAAATTCTATAGTTGGGTATGACAGCAATGTTTTTGCAGAACGTCTGACCCCATCCTGGTTTATCTTTAAACCAAATTTCGCGCCTTCGGTTGGGCTAAGCTTTAGATTATCAAGCACTTCACCATAATGTTCGAGATGAGAAAGCTTCTCCATAAAGGCCTTTTCTCTATCTGCACAAACCAGCCCTATTTCAATGCCAAGCCTTGTTAGCCGTTGATCGGCATTGTCCGCCCGTAACTTTAATCTGTATTCAGCCCTTGATGTAAACATTCGGTAAGGTTCTTTGGTGCCCTTAGTCACTAGATCATCGATCATGACACCAATATAGGCATCTGCACGATCAAGCAAAAATATATCTTTACCCGCTGCAGACCTCGCCGCATTGATCCCGGCCATCAAACCCTGAGCGGCTGCCTCTTCATAACCTGTGGTGCCATTAATTTGCCCGGCAAGATATAACCCTGGCAACTTTTTGGTCTCTAGTGTCGCTAGCAATTCCTGGGGATTAACATAATCATATTCAATAGCGTAACCCGGCTGAAGTATTTCGACATTCTCAAGTCCGACTATTGACCGTATATAGGCTTCCTGAACATCCACAGGCAGTGAGGTTGATATACCGTTAGGATAGACAGTGTCTGAATCCAAACCTTCCGGCTCAAGAAAAATCTGATGCGATGTTTTATCTTTAAACCTCACGACCTTATCTTCTATTGATGGACAATAACGCGGACCCGTCCCTTCTATGTGTCCTGAATACATTGCGGACTTATGAAGGTTTTGCCTTATAATTTCATGTGTTTTTTCATTGGTGTGGGTAATATGACAATCAATTTGCCGTACCGTAATTTCTTTCGTCATAAAGGAAAATGGTATCGGTGGCGTATCGCCGGGTTGCTTGGCACATTTCGACCAGTCAATCGTCTTGGCATTTAACCTGGCGGGCGTGCCCGTTTTAAGACGTTGCAAATTAAAACCGAAGCGCTCCAGTGTTGTTGATAACCCAAGAGATGGCGGTTCGTTTTCACTTCTGATCGATTTACG
>JAESUD010000330.1 GCA_016763335.1 Emcibacteraceae bacterium
GATTTTTTGTTTATTTGTAGGATTTTCAATCACCGCGAAATGCCACGGTTGATGGTTTGCGCCGCTTGGGGCAAGGCCGGCAGCTTTGATGCAGTTTTCAATAATTTCACGGGGAACGGCTCTGGTGGAATATTCGCGTATCGTATGACGTTTTTTCATCAAATTATAAAAGTCTTGTGACTTTTTGACCATATCCTCGTCGGTCATGTCCCACTTATCTGGCATTGGTAATGCCTTATATTTGTTATCAAGCGGGATTGATGATTGGTATTTTTTATCTGTATCTGACATTCTTTACCCTGATTAATTATCCAACATTATTATGATCATAATAATAATTTATTTCAAATGTAACTATTATGTTTGCTCGCGCATTAATTCAAGCTCAAGCCACTCTTCTTCTTTTTCAAGCAGCAGGGTTGATAATTTCTCAAGCTCACGCGTTGCTTGGTTAAAAGCGTCTGCATTTGTACTGTATAAATCCGGCTCGGCTAATTTCGCCTCAAGCTTTTTGATGTCATTCGATATGACGGTCATTTCTTTTGGCAAATTTTCAAGCGCAAACTGATGCTTAAAGCTCAGTTTTTTATTACTCGTTTTTGTCGCCGTTGGTTGTTTTTTATCAGATTTAGTTTTCTTGGAATTTTCAGTCGCAGGCCCGTCAATGCGGTTTTTGCGCTGGCGAACATAATCACTATATCCACCGGGATATTCACGGACGTCTGCATTTCCTTCCATGACGATGGTCGATGTTACAAGACGGTCAAGGAAATCACGGTCATGGCTGACCAAGATTAGGGTGCCATCATAATCGCTGAGCACATCTTGCAATAAATCGAGCGTGTCCATATCAAGATCATTAGTCGGTTCGTCGAGGATCAAAAGATTGGTTGGCTGCGCCAGTGTTTTAGCAAGAAGTAATCGGTTTTTTTCACCGCCCGATAAAGAACTGACCGGGCTGTGGGCTTGCGATGCGTCAAAAAGAAAATCCTTGAGATAGGATATGATATGTTTTGAATGACCACGCACCATAATATGGTCGCCACCGTCGCTCAGGGTATCCCAGACGGTATCGGTATCTTTAATAAGGCTACGGTGCTGATCAAGAAATGTTGCTTGCAAGTTTGTGCCGAGCTTGACCGTACCGTGATCAGGGGCAAGGCTTCCGGTTAATATTTTAAGAAGAGTCGTTTTGCCGGCACCATTTGGACCGATAATACCGACACGGTCACCGCGCAGTATTTTTATGGAAAAATCATTTAAAATTGGTGCGCCGTCAAAGGTAATGCTGACTTTATCGGCTTCAATAACTTTTTTACCCGAAGATTTCGAGCTGTCAGTGGCAAGCTTAACAGTGCCAGTCACAGCAATTTGTTCTGCGCGTTTTTCCCGAAGTTCCCAGAGGTTGCGCATTCTACCCATGTTTCGTTTGCGGCGGGCGGTAATGCCTTTATGGGACCAGTCGGTTTCTTTTTCTATTAATTTATTGAGCTTGGCCCGTCCGGCAGTTTCTTGTTCCAGTATGATATTTGACCATTCATCGAAATGGGCAAAGCCTTTATCTAACCGCCTGACAATACCGCGGTCGAGCCAGAATGTTGTATTTGTCAGATTATTTAAAAACGTACGGTCATGGCTAATAATGACTAATGCCCCACGCCAAGCTTTTAATTTATATTCGAGCCATTCTATGGTTGTGATATCAAGATGGTTTGTTGGCTCATCAAGCAACATTATATCTGTGTCACTAATCAACGCCCGTGCAATGGCGGCGCGGCGTCGCTCACCGCCTGACATGGTCGCAGTTTTCATCTCAGCCGTCAGGCCAATTTCCTCAAGGATAATATCAACCTGAAAATGATCTTCAGCGGAACTGTGAACCAGTCCCGATGCCACATATTCATGGGCAGTAATATAATCTGATAAATCAGGGTCCTGCTCAAGGTAGGTTACATGGCAACCCGGCTTGATAAAGCGTTCACCGCTATCTTGTTCAACGGTACCATGAATGATTTTCATTAATGTGGATTTTCCAGCGCCGTTTCGTCCGACAAGTGAAATGCGGTCATGGGCACCAATGAAAATTTCAGCACAATTAAAGAGTGGGTCTGGACCAAACCTAAGGCTCATATTAGTTAATGTTAGTAGTGGCGGTGCCATATTTGGGCTTTCTTTATCTGTTAAGGTTAAGCCAATAACATAAATGTGATATGCTGTTAATAGTAACAATGCACAATTAGGGATATATATTAAAATTCTAAATTAGAACATATATAAATAATCAGGTAACATAATGTTGATAAAGACTAAAAACGCATGGGATATAAGTGAAAATAACGTCACGTCAGAAAAAGATTATTTTTCCAGGCGTGATTTTATCAAAGCGGCCGGTTTAATTGGCGCCGGGACGGCGGCAAGTCTATCGATGCCGGGCAGTGCATTATCGCAGGAAAAATTAAAAACGTTGGCAAATGAATTTGATGGCCGCGATATTCAGGACGAGCAAACTGATGCCCGGGCAATCCTTAACTATAATAATTTTTATGAGTTTGGCATGGATAAAGATGATCCTGCAAAAAACAGTCATACATTAATCACCGAACCATGGACGGTAACAGTGGATGGTCACTGTGAAAATAGGGGCACATTCAGTGTTGAAGACTTGATTGATTTCAATAATCTTCAGGAACGAATATACAGAATGCGCTGCGTTGAGGCATGGTCAATGGTCATCCCGTGGGTGGGTGTGTCTTTATCAGAAATTATCAAAAAATTAAAACCGACGTCAAATGCAAAATACGTATATTTTGAAACATTGGTTGATAAAAAACAAATGCCCGGACAAAATAAAGGTATTATAAAATGGCCTTACCGTGAAGGTCTGCGGATGGATGAAGCAATGAACCCGCTGACCATAATGGCTGTTGGCCTTTACGGTGAAACGCTGTCCAATCAAAATGGTGCCCCACTTCGTCTCGTCGTGCCGTGGAAATATGGCTTTAAAGGCGTTAAATCAATTGTTAAAATCTCTTTTGTTGAAAAAGAACCAAATTCAAGCTGGATGCGCCTTGCGCCGCATGAATATGGGTTTTATGCCAACGTAAATCCAAAAGTACCCCATCCGCGTTGGTCGCAAGCCAGTGAACGCAGAATTGGTGATTTTAGACGCAGGGACACATTGATGTATAATGGTTACGGGGAAATGGTTGCGCATCTATATGACGGTATGGACCTGCGAAGAAATTTCTGATGAAAATAAACCCGCGCCGCCTTTTATTACACATTGTCTGTGTCATACCGGCATTATGGTTATTTTGGCAAATCTGGCTTTGGTATAATTTTGCCTCGCATGAACTGACGGCAAACCCCATTGAATATATTACTGATTTTACGGGTGACTGGACCATCCGGTTTTTGCTTTTGACGCTTGCAATCACGCCGCTTGCGAGGCTTACAAAGATAAAATCACCCAAATATAGACGCGCCATCGGGCTTTATGCTTTTTTCTATGGTTTGCTTCATTTCTTAAATTATATGGTCCTTGATTATTTCTTTGATTGGCCGCTTATCCTGGAAGATATTTTTAAAAGACCGGCGATCACATTCGGTATGTTGGCATTTACGATGCTAATCCCGCTTGCGGTCACGTCGATTAAATTTATCATAAAAAAAATGGCGGCAAACTGGCAAAAACTTCACAGATTGATTTATCTGATCACTGTTTTTGCTGTAGTGCATAATTATATGATGGTGAAAGCGGATGTACTTATACCCGTTATCCATGCTATGATATTATTTGGTTTGTTAGGGGTACGGGTATTTTTAAGCTTTAAAAAACGTAAGCGCGCTATGAAAAACATCTGACAAAGAAATAACCACCATGAAACAATTCTCGCATGAAATTACTTTTCAAACGACAGGGTCAAGTCTGCTTGATGTAACGGGCCCCATTAACCGTTGGGTTGATGAACAGGAAATATCACAGGGGCTACTTACGATCTTTATTCGTCATACATCGGCTTCTCTCACTATTCAGGAAAATGCCGATCCATCGGTACTTTATGATTTGAATAATTTTTTTAGAAAACTAGTTCCTGATGATACGCGGCTCTACAGTCATAATGCGGAAGGGGCGGATGATATGCCAGCGCATATTAAATCTGCACTGACCCAGACCCAACTCACAATTCCCGTTTCTGCGGCGGCGATGGTGCTGGGTACTTGGCAGGGTATATATATATTTGAACATCGGGCTCATGCTCATAAACGCACTATATCGCTGCATTTAATAGGCGAATAATTATTGTGCTATTTTTAATGATAAAGCCTATAGTTTAGAAAAAATATAGTGTGGGATTTTGTTATGAAAAAATTATTATCTGAAAATAAATTGATGGATACACGGCGTGGTCTTCTAAAAGCAGCGGGACTTGGTGCCATAGCCTGGGGTCATTGGTGGAAATTCAGCATTTTCTCAAGGAGTTGATTTTTCAAATAGCAAAGATATTGATGATGATCTAGTTTTCGCTGAAGTTAGAAATCAACTGATGCTCAAAAATAACCTTGTTTATTTGAATACGGGGACTTTGGGACCGGCACCAAAACTGGTTTATGATAAAGTTTCTTCATTAATGAAACGCCTAGAATCCAATCCAGCCATTGAAAATTTTGGCCCATTAGGGCAGGAAATGGAAAAGACACGCGGTAAAGTAGCGGCATTTATGGGGGCAGACGAAGACGAAATTATCCTGACACGAAATACTACTGAAGGGATCAGTATGGTATGTTCAGGAATTTCATGGAACGCTGGTGATGAAATTCTCACCACCAATCATGAACATGGTGGTGCAGAAACAGGTCTTGATTTTCTGCGTGATACAAAAGGCGCGGTCATTAAAAAAATAGCCATGCCTTTTCCGGTGTCTAGTAAAGATCAGCTGCTTTCACTTATTAAATCCAATATTACAGATAAAACAAAAATTCTACTGCTTAGCCATATAGAAACGGTAACGGGGCTTCGCTGGCCAATTAAAGAAGTTTCTGAATTAATCAAAGACCATGATATTCTGTTTATTGTTGATGGTGCCCAAGCAGCAGGCATGCTTCATATTGATCTTCACGACCTTGGGTGTGATGTCTATACCTGTAGCGGTCATAAATGGATAATGGGCCCAAAAGAAACAGGCATACTTTATCTGCGCAAGGCAATTCAAGAAAGAGTAAATAATGTTTTCATAACGGGTGGCTACGGTGTTTATTCCCATTCATCCGGTACGCGTAATGCACCGATCATTATTGGCTTTGGTGATGTTCTAGATTGGCATATGGCCATCGGTACTAAACGAATTGAAGACAGATGTCTTGAGCTGGCAGCCTATTGCCGGGCTGAGCTTAAGAAAATTAAGGGTATCAAAATTATCAGCTCCGACGTTGCAGACTTATCAACAGCTATTGTCAGTTTTAGTCTGGAAGGCGGTATAAAAAATGGCGATGTTTTTAGAGGCATGAGAGATAAGAATATCACTATCAAAAGACTACCTCAATATAATGCCATTCGCATTTCCAACCATATGTTCACAACTAATGCTGATGTGGATAAAATGATCATTTTATTGAAAGAGTATTTAGTTTAAGTCCCGCGATTAAAAATCACGGGACTTAGAAAAAATTAGAAATCGTATAATACACCGATCCGGGTAATCGTATCTGTGGTTTTCCGGCCTAAGGGGGCATCGCGGTTATAAAGAATATCTAGGGATAGTTTACCGCTTAATGCACCACTAACTTTGATGGTATAATCCGTTTTATTTTCAACAACGACTTTGCTGCCAATGAAAACTTTTGTTTCATTTTCAAGGTCACTACGGTCATTAATATTCCATATAAACAGACTGCTGGCATAGGCCGTGATGTCAGTTTCGTAGTCGGCTGTATCAACAGGCTTAGTCATCAGAATAGCGGGGCCACCTTCAACGCTCCATTTATAAGTGTCATTGTCAAAAACTTTGACACCATAACCAGCATTTAATGTGAGACGTTTGTTGAAAGCACCGAAACTATCGCCTTCAAAGCCAGCAAAACCAGTGATATAAGAAACATCATTAATGCTATAATCATTTTTAAAGGCAACTCCGTACCGACGTTTATTGGCTATTGAATTACTGGTGTTATAATCAAAATATGTTGATACGGTCTGCTTGTATGGCCCTGCCTCTCTTTGGAATTTAGCGGCGGCGCCTATTGAATTTTGACGAGTGTTTCCGGTTGTGAATAATCCGTTAACTTCCACTTCTTTATCCCAGCCAGGCAAGAAATTTTGGCCAAATTGTTTGGCACCATTATCTGAAAAAATGGTTCCCTCAGCAGGGGAAGGGCTGCTTACTTCAACGACGGGCTCGGGGACCGGAACGGGTTCTGGCATTACCTGTGTTGCAATTTTCCTGATTTCTGCCTCGTCTTCCGGATGAGCAGCGATAAGCAGATCAACCAATATGGCAAAATCTCTTCCGCCGTCTTTTTCAGCAGCGACCACAAGGAGGTTAAATTGTTCAGGGGTTACTTCCGCTTGAGCAATAGTTGGAAGCAAAGGTAGGCAAAATAGCCCTATTGTAAGAGCAGTCTTACTAAATCTTATCGTCATTTTATTCGTTTGACCTTAATTTGTAAATGTTAGATAAAAAGACATCGGTACGACTGTAGCGATGGTATCAAGGCCAGCAAGTTCACGGAGTGTCTCAATGGCTGGTGCCAGTTCATAATCATCGGCATCAACGAAAATAACGCCGTGAGGCGTGACCATAACTTTATTTTCTGCAAGTCTTGTAACAAGAAGCATGACATCAAGTTCAATTTTCTCACCGACAAGTTCAAGTGCGATCGTTGCTTCAATCACGCGACTAGTGCCGACTTCTTGATCATTGTGGGCTTGTAAATTCATATCGCCGGTAAGTTTAGCATTTGCATTTTCAGCGATCTTAAAAACAATATCCCGCATGCGTGTGTCACGTAATTCAAGTTGGGTGTCAACCGTAGCCAGGGCAATATCGATACTAATGTGACCATTATCATCAATGGTTCCAGATATGGTTTTGAAGCTATTGCTTTCACCGATCATGTCATTTTTAATAGTGCCATATGAAATATTTGAGTTTTCCGCATCCAGCGTCCAGTGCGCTAGTGCTGAATTTGCAAATAGTGAAGTAGCGGCAAGAATTAAAAACGCGCTAACAGAAAGTTTTATTTTGTTCATCTTTGTCACCCTGTTTTATATTTTATTTGTTTATATCTCACATGACCATTATTCATGCAAGATATATTAGCTCTTAGTCAGTCATAAAAACGCGTGCCGTCTTTTTGCATTTTTCGTAAAATATCAGGCACTTTAAAAACGTCACCATGCTTTTTGGTAAGTTCGTCACATTCATCAACAAACTTGTCGATGCCAATTGTATCAATCATACTGATAGGTCCCCCTGTCCAAGGGGCAAAACCCCACCCGAAAATAGCACCGATATCAGCATCTTCCGCGGCTGTTACAACATTTTCTTCCATGCAGCGCACAACCTCTAGGGCCTGGCGGTATAATAACCTTCTAGTCACATCTTCTTGTGTTGGTTGATTTTCTAATAGCGGATAATGATCGGATAATCCGGGCCAAAGGTATTTTTTGCCGTCCTGCGGATATTCATAAAACCCTTTGCTGTTCTTTTTACCGTTTCGGCCAAGTTCAAAAAGCTTGCCAATAACACCGTGGCTGGCTTCTTCGTGATATTTTTCACCCAGTGCCGCCTTTGTTGCCTCGCCTATATGATGGCTGAGGTCAATACCAACTTCGTCGTTAACCGCGAACGGTCCGACGGCCATACCGGCATATACACCACTATTTTCAATAAGAATGGGTGAAATACCTTCGGCAAGCATATTTGAGGCTTCAAGCGGATATGTCATGAAACAGCGGCTGGTATAAAATCCGCGGCTGTCGTTAACGACAATCGGGGTTTTTCTAATCTGGCGAACATAATCAAGTGCTTTGGCAAGGGCCTCATCGCCCGTATTTTTACCGAGAATAATTTCTACCAGTGGCATTTTATCAACGGGCGAGAAGAAATGAATACCGATGAATTTCTTTTCATCACGGGATGATTTTGCCAGCAAGCTGATGGGAAGGGTTGATGTATTCGAGCCGTAAATGCAGCTTTCTGGGATAACGGCTTCTGCTTTTTTCGTTACATCTGCTTTGACTTTCGGGTCTTCAAGCACTGCTTCAATGATTAAATCACACCCTTCAAGGTCGGCATAATCAGTCGTTGGTTTGATAAGGCTTAGTAGTTTATCAGCTTTATCCTGTGTTGTTTTTTTGCGTTTAATACCTTTTTCAAGGATTTTTTTCGAATAATCTTTGCCTTTTTCAGCGTAAGAAAGTTCACGGTCAAGCAAGATAACCTCGATGCCCGCTTTGGCGGAAACATAGGCAATGCCGGCGCCCATTAACCCAGCGCCAATCATACCGAGTTTTTTCGTTTTCATTTCCGGCTGATCTTTTGGTCGGCGAATAAGTTTATCTGCTCGGTTTTTATTGACAAAAAGCGTGCGGATCATATTTGGCGCCACGTCCCCCATCAATTGTTGGGTAAAATACTGACTTTCCACATCAAGCGCCGTATCAATAGGCAGTTGATGACCTTCGTAAACTGCGGAAAGAATAGCGACTGTCGCCGGATAATTATTTTTGGTCTGTTTCTGGGTCATGGCCGGTGCACCCATAAATGTTTGCACGATATTTGGGTCATAAACACCTTGACCGCCGGGGATTTTAAAGCGCTTCTGATCCCATGGCTGCACAGCCTTGCCGCCTTCTAATATCCAAGTTTTGGCTTTGTTGATAATTTCATCGGCCGGGGCAATTTCATGAATAACATTATTTGAAAGCGCCTGTTTGGGTGACATATTTTTACCTTGCAACAAATAAGGAAGCGCAAGTTGAATACCCATTAGCCGTGGCAGTCTTTGTGTGCCGCCAGCACCGGGAATTAACCCAACTTGGACTTCCGGCAAACCTAATTTGATTTTGACATTATCGGCAACAACGCGGTAATGACAGGCCATCGCGAGCTCTAAGCCACCACCAAGAGTTAAACCATTAATGGCAATGGCGAATGGTTTTCCGCAAGTTTCAAGAGACCTAAATAACTTATTAAGTGAAAAGGCCGCCTGAAAAACTTCATCTGCGGTGGCATCGTTACTTTGGGTAAGTCCGCCGAGCACCATATTTAAATCGGCACCTGCAAGAAAGGCATTGTCTTTTGCCGAACAAATTACCGCACCTTTAATATTTTCATCTTCAGAAACGGTTTTTATATGTGCCCCGAGTTCATCAATGAATGCCTGATTAATGACATTCATGCTATGGCCTTCTACGTCAATGGAAAGAAGGGCAATGCCTTCATTATCAATATCAATTTTAATGGCTTTATGTGTCATGGTCTTCCCTCCTTATATGCGTTCAATGATGGTTGCTGTGGCCATGCCGCCACCGACACAGAGCGTCGCGAGGGCGTATTTTCCGCCCGTTCGCTCCAACTCGTCTAGGGCTGTGCCTAAGATCATATTACCTGTTGCGCCAAGCGGATGGCCTAGGGCAATTGCCCCGCCGTTCACGTTAACTTGGTCCGTTCCCAAATCCATTTCCTGACAGAACCGAAGGACGACGGACGCAAAGGCCTCATTCACTTCCCAGACATCAATGTCATCTTTGGTAAGGCCAGCACGTTTTAAGGCTTTACGGGCTGATTTTCCTGGTCCGGCGAGCATGATACTCGGGTCAATTCCCACATCAGCATAGGAAACGATCCTTGCCCGTGGTTTTAGGCCGTATTTTTCAGCACTTTCCTTGGTGCCCATGAGTATGGCTGATGATCCGTCAACAATACCGCTGGAATTTCCCGCATGATGGACATGCTTCACATTTTCGATTTCCGGATATTTTTGCATAATGACACTGTCAAAACCAAGTTCACCCATATCATTAAAGGATGCTTTTAATCCTGCGAGGTCTTCGGTCGTTGTTGCTGGGCGCATATGTTCATCATGGTCTAGGAGAACGCGTCCTATACTGTCTTTTATAGGGATAATGGAATTTTTAAAATTACCTTTATCCCAAGCTTTTTTTGCACGCTGTTGACTGAGAATGGCATATTCGTCGCATTCCTCGCGACTGAAACCATATTTCGTTGCGATCATGTCAGCACTGATACCTTGCAAGACCGAGCCGATTTTATTGGTGACCTGCGGATCAAAAAGCCATGCACCGCCGTCAAAACCCATTTGAACCCGTGACATGCTTTCCACACCACAACCAATCATAAGGTCTGTTTGTCCTGCCATCACACTTGCTGCCGCATAATTGGCTGCCACAAGGCCCGATGCACAGAAACGATTGATATGAACACCTGGCACATCATCACTATAACCCGC
>JAESUD010000331.1 GCA_016763335.1 Emcibacteraceae bacterium
AAAAGACCGTTTTGCCACATGCTTCACAAACCGTTGATACACATATGCTTGCCTTTAGATATCGTCCTTCAGATGATATGTCCGTATATGTCAAAGCCGCCAGTGGATTTCGCCCGAGTTCCGGAAACTTCCCTCTTGCGGATATCCTTACTGGCGATCCTATAGCTCCGGTGGTGCTTGCTGCGGATACGCTTTGGAGCTATGACCTCGGTGTAAAAGGTAATTTGGCCGATGGTATGTTTACGTATGATATTGCGGTGTGGCAGTCAGACTGGAAAAATTTTCAAAGTTCTATATTTAATGGCGTCGCGACGTCTTCAAGAAATTATGCTGGTTCCCTAAAATCCAGAGGTATTGATGGTGCTATTGGATTTAATCTGATGGATGGGTTGAATGTTAATTTGAACGCTACCTATACAGATAGCGAACTTAGTCATGATGATGGTCTTTTAGGTGCCGTTAAAGGGGAGCGCTATCCGAATGTTCCAAAATGGACCGCTGCGGGTCGAGCATCATATACATTCAGTGCAACTGATACGGTTGATATAACTTTAAATGGTGGTTTCCGTTATATCGGGGAATCAATGTCCACGTTCTCGAAGTCTACGCAATCAACGCCTGTGTTGATAAAGGGATACACGGTGGCCGATGTCAGTGTAAACTTTACATATAATGACCAAATTACAAGTACATTTTATGTAGCAAATATTACCAATTCGGATGCGGTACAGAGCAGAAATGATGCTATTGCTTCAATGGTTACAACAGCGATACGCACCAAGCCAAGAACGATCGGTTTCAATCTTGGATATGAATTTTAATCATCGTTAATTAATTTGAAAAAGGAGTTCACAATTTAATGAACTCCTTTTTTATTAGAATAAAATCTATTATAATCAATTTATGAGAGACTAACGCGCAAATCGCGCATTCAGGAAGGAATTAAGATGAAAATTATCAATGCAATTAAACTCGGTTTTATGTTTATGTGCCTGGCACTATTCACCACGACATCAGTAAATGCGCTGGATATTTCGGACTTAGATGACCCCAAGGTTGCAGAGGCATTTATAGATGGCCTTGTCCTTCCAATGATGAAAACAGAACATAGTGCCGCCGGAACCGTTGGAATAGTTAAAGACGGCAAGGTGATATTGAATAAAGGGTACGGTTATCAGAATATAAAAGATCATATTCTGATCAATGCTGAAACAACATTAATGCGGCCAGGTTCAGTGTCAAAACTGTTTACCTGGGTTGCGGTTATGCAAATGGTGGAACAGGGTAAACTGGATCTGGATGTTGATGTAAATAACTATCTGGATAACTTTAAAATTAAAGATACATACCCTGGAAAACCAGTGACAATGCGTCATATTATGACCCATTCAGCCGGATTTGAAGATGGGGCAATGGGATATCTAATAAAGACAGATCCAGCTAGCATTATTCCCCTCGCTGACTCCATGAAAAAGTATCAACCAGCGCGGGTAAATCCACCTGGTGCTCAGACGGCTTATTCAAATTATGCAACCGGTGTTGCTGGATTGATTGTTGCAAATCTGTCAGGACTTGATTTTAATTCATATATTAAGCAAAATATTTTTGATGTTATCGGCATGAATAACAGCTCTTTTGCGGAGCCTCTACCTGCTGATTTGAATGAAAATATGGCGATGTCTTATACATTTTCAGCAGAACAATATGCAGAGAAAGCTTTTGAAATTATCGCTAATTTTGGTCCTGCAGGGTCTCTTTCATCAACCTCATCCGATATGCTCAAATTTGGTCTAGCCATTTTAAATGGTGGTGAATATGAGGGTGGTCGCATCTTAAAACAGGAAACCGTTGAACAGATGTTGACTAGGAATTTTTCACATGACGATAGATTAATGGGTATGGCCCTTGGTTTTTATGAAACTGATCTGGGTGGTACTAGATTGGTTGGTCATGGTGGTGATACAATGCATTTTCATTCAAATTTAGCCATCGATATTGAAAATAATATGGTCATATACACGTCTTTTGGCGGTGGTGGCGGCAGTAAAATTAGAACTGCCTTAACGCCAGCAATTTACGATGCGTTTTCGCCAAGGGCGACTGAAGTGATTACACCACCAGCGGATTTTGCGGACCGTGCAGAAAAATATGCAGGCAATTATAGTTTCTGGCGCGGTAATTTTTCCAGTATTGAAAAAGCGATGGGCATGATGGGGGGTATTCCTGTTATAGCGACACCGGATAATACGCTTATCGTAATACTTGGGCCATATGGCGGTGAATATGTGGAAATTGAACATAATCTTTTCCAGCGGGTGAACGGTTATAGCAAGCTTGCTTTTCAAGAAAATGATAATGGCGACATAACAGGTTTTGTCCTTGATGGAATGCCATTTATGTCAACATATAAAGCCGCTGCTTACTCAACGGCTAATTTTAACTTTTCCCTACTTGGTTTTTCACTGTTGATATTTGCAGGGGTGGTTTTACGCCGACTATATCAATGGTCACGCTTTAAATCATTGCCTCGTGGCGAAAAGAAAGCGGCTAATGCCTCTATGATTGTCTCATCTGCAAACTTGCTGGTTTTTATTTTGGGAACCATCATGATGATAATTGTTCAGGATCAGATTTTCACGCAAATACCATTTCTGTTAAAACTGTGGTTAATTTTACCGATCATAGCGACGGTAGCAGGATTTTATCATGCATATAATGCTGTGCTGGTCTGGAAAGATGACATCGGTGGCAGCGTGTGGGCAAAGTTGCGCTATAGTGTGATTTCTATATGTGGATTGATGCTCTGTTGGTTCTACTATTATCGGAATATTCTAGGGTTTCAATATTTTGGGTGAATTACCTTTTTATAACGATTAATATTTGTAGCGGGTTATTTTACCCGCTACAATTTTATGATGGGTATTGTTATCAGGAGGACTAATTGGTGCAATTATTACTAATCCAACCGGAATGGCATGTTGTTCTTTTGTCGGTTCTCGCATTGTTAGCGGCTTTCGGCATTTGGATTGATACGACGAAATTAGGCAAAAGTGTATCCGGCATTGCGGCTGTACTGATCGTTTCGATGCTGCTTTCAAATATTGGCGTAATACCCCGGTCAGCCGCAGTCTATGATATTGTGTGGACATATCTTGTGCCGGCCGCCATCCCTTTGCTTTTGCTTAAGGCGGATTTAAGAAAAATTATTGTAGAAACAAAAGGAATGTTGGGCGCCTTTTTTTTAGGGGCAATCGGCACCTTGATTGGCGCCGTTTTGGGTTTTTATTTACTGCCGCTCGGGGAAAGTGCGCATAAACTGGCAGGTGTCTTTAGCGCAACATATATCGGTGGTTCCATGAATATGGTCGCGGTCTCGCAAGCCGTGGGACTTGAACCATCATTAACATCTGTGAGTTTGGCCGCGGATAACGTGGTTGGTGTAATATTTTTGATTTTTTTGTCGGTGGTGCCTTCGATCGCAATATTCCGTAGGTGGTTCAATTCTTCGGCTGAAAACGCCAATGAAGCCCCTAGTGAGAATATACCAAGAGAAGAGAAAACCATATTTAGCTTGCTCAGTGTGTCTTTTGCTCTGGGACTTACGTTTGCTATTTGCGCACTTGGCAATGCTATTGCGGCTTATTTTGACTTGAGTGGTTTTTCGATCATGTTCATAACGGCCATAACGATTATTATTGCAAATATATTTCCCAAACAGTTGCGGTTATTACAGGGTGACTATGAATTGGGGCTTCTTTTTATGTATTTATTTTTTATCGTCATCGGGGTTAGTGCCAATGTAGCAGAAATGCTCGAAAATGCATTATTGATCGCCGTCTATGCCACGCTGATAATTGTATGTCACACTGTGGTAATCTTTGGCGGTAGTCGCTTTTTAAAACTGGACCTGATCGAAGTAATCGTGGTCTCTAATGCATGCGTTGCGGGCCCCCCAAGCGCGGCTGCACTGGCTGCGGCCAAAGGAAGGCGTGACCTAGTAGTCCCCGCCGTCCTATTGGGCGTATTTGGCTATGTTGTCGCCAATTTTATCGGGGTGATGCTGTTTGTATATCTCAGTTAATTATATTTCGGTAATTTGAGCTGATTTTCTCAGTGGCGGATCAGATAAAAAAATGGAATGAATCAGCTTTCGATAAGTGATAGTTATCGAAAGTGCTTCCATTAATAATAGAAAGACTTTTGTTAGTCTGACAGTATCCTTGGGTATATTTTTGGTTAAATTTTATCAAAGTTGTCATCTCTCAGAAGTTATTACATTATTATATATAATTTATCTTTATATAACAATGTGTTATAACAATATTAAGAAGATATTCGCTTTTCTGAGGCTGAGTTCGATGATTTAAACGTTTGTTTTTGAATGACCACTCATAGCGGATCTTAGATGATATAAATTACTGGTTAATGGTCACCCAGCTCAGCCCATATTTTTGAAGATATTTTCTTAACCTATCTGCGTCGTTAGCTACTTTCTTCTTGGACCGTGTCGCCGAATAAAGTTTTCGTCCTGCAGCGCTTAATGAGTTTTCGTCGCGGCAAACGTTAATGACTTGTGCTAACTGCAGCCTATCGAATAAATCTAATTCATGAAGAGTTTCTTCGCTGAGAATGGTTTTCAATATGTCACCCTTACTATCAGAGCTCCTGTTCCATGTTTGATTGAGACGTTCAATCTCATCATCCACTTCATTAGTAGAAATACGACCTGCGTTGGCAAACGTTGCCATTCGAGTTATGGACGCTGATAGGTCGCGGAAATTGCCGGACCATGACGCTTTATTGGAGAGTGAGAATTTTAGGTATTTGTCTCTGGCCTCCTTATTGAATGTGATTTTTTGACCATTAACACGGGCATATTTGTTGAGCTCATAGTCAATGTTTGGTTCGATGTCTTCTCGTCTATCTGCAAGACCCGGCAAATGAAATGTCCAAAGGTTTAAGCGTGCGAGCAAATCATCCCTAAACCGTCCGGCCGCAACTTCAATAATCAAGTCCTTGTTGGTTCCTGCAATAAGTTGAAAGTCACTGCTTGTTTCCTTATCTGAACCGACAGGAAAAAATCGCTTCTCCTCGATAGCTCTTAATATCATCGCCTGTTCATCAAGTCCTAACTCGCCGATCTCGTCCAAGAACAAGACGCCTTTATCAGCTGATTTGATGAGACCCGCTCGATCATTGACAGCTCCCGTGAAGGAACCTTTCATATGGCCAAATAATGTAGACATAGCACTGTCGCCTTTTAAAGTGGCGCAGTTCACCTCAACCAGTACTCCGTCCACTTGATGGCGTAGTTTCTTTAAATCATATATCCTTCGGGCGAGGAGTGATTTCCCTGCGCCTGTCGGCCCCATCAAAAGCACAGGCAGTTTTGTTCTAATAGTGACCTGCTCGATTTGATCAATCAATTTGTTGAAGGTTTTGTTCTTAGTGGAAATGCCGGATTTCAGAAAAGAAGTGTCTTCTTTGTGCTCTATCTGGAACCGCGTGGCTATTCGGTCATACTTTGATAAATCCAGATCGATGATCACGTAGCTTCCTATTCCTTTTTCCCCTCGTGGTGTGGGAGAGGATTGAATAAGGCGACCAGGAAAATAATGCG
>JAESUD010000332.1 GCA_016763335.1 Emcibacteraceae bacterium
CATCAGGGCGTTGAAAATGTTGCTATAGATGCAACGGGTTTTGAATCTATTGGTAATATTACTATCCAAAACGGATATATTGTCACGGAAACTACGATTATTGTTGGTGATGAAGATGGCGATAGCTTTTCAAGTTTAGATGCAAGTAACTTTCTGTTGTTTAATTTTCTAACAGACTTTAACTGGAGCTACCTTACTCTTAGAGAAAATGCGAATTCTGAAGAATTTGCATTAAGTCTTTCAAACATTAGTTTAACGGCTGTGCCGCTTCCTGCGGGAGTTTGGTTGTTTGGATCTGCAATAGTGGGCTTTGCCGGTATGCGCCGCCGTAAAAAACAGGCAGCTACTCTAGCCGCTGCGTAAACCTTCTAGTCTAAAAACTATGACAATTTAAAACCCGTATAGTGCCGAACGCATTTTACGGGTTTTTCTATTTTTACAATAAGTAATTTTTATAAATCTCGAAGAAAATGGCTTTACCTTTTTCGATGAGCTGATCTGGGAAATCGTAATCTGAATTGTGTATTTGCGGGATGTTCTCTCCGGCGCCAAACGCAAACATTGCGCCTTTGGCTGATGCGCTTATGGCACCGAAATCTTCGGCCCAGCGAAATGGTTCATCTAACAAGCTTACGTTGTGGCCTGTTATTTTTGCGGCTTTAACGACTTGATCAACGCATTCTTGGTTATTTACACTTGCATCAAATATATCGGCCCACCCAATGTCATATTCTATATCGTAATTGCTTGCTGTGGCATTGACCAATTGTTTTGCGGCATCAACCAACATTTCCATTCCGTCGTTTGTTTCGCTTCTTAGGTTGACCATTAATGTGGCGCCTGCGGGTGTGACACCGAATGCCGGTTCGCCCATATTTGCGTGGACTGTCGTGGTCATGATTAATTCATCTTTGTTAATGGTTGCAGAAATTTTTGGGAATTGCTGCGGAGCTCTGCCAACGCCAAAGCGGGGCTGTTACCTGTTTCCGGATATGCGGCGTGGGCGGTTGATCCAGATAATTCGATAATCATCCCCCGAGATGCGCAGTTAAAGGGGCCAGAGCGTATCATAACGTCCCCAACAGGATGTCCGGGCAGGTTATGCAGGGCATAGCAATAATCAGGGTTTAAAAGGGGATACTGTGGGTCAGCCACAATCGCCCTTGCGCCTTCGCCTGTTTCTTCGGCTGGTTGGAATAAAACTATTACACGGCCGCGTTTAGGTTTTTGGATAGCTATATCCTGAGCCAAGCCAAAGATGATCGCCATGTGACCGTCATGACCACATTTATGTGAGACACCTTTTTTCGTTGAGCGGTAGGGAACATCAATTGTTTCTTCAATGGGTAGGGCATCTAGTTCTGTACGAAATAATATAGTAGGGCCGGGTTCTTTTGCTGAAAATACTGCTGCGAGGCCACAGCCCCCTAAATTAGAATATAGTTCATCAGGATTTAATGCTTTTAATTTGTCATAAAATAATTGTGCGGTGTCATGTTCTTCACCGGACAGTTCCGGGTGTTTGTGTATTTTGTGACGCAACTTGATTAACTGATCTGTGGAAGTGTCCATTTTAAAATTCTTTATCGTTAATTAGTTCAATTTATATATTATATGATATTATATGGCTTCCACTCTAAAGCAACCAAAAGACATATGATGTCTTTAAAGTTTGCTCGTCGTGATTTTAAATTTCCGAAAGATAACGCCTTTGTGTAAAATAAATGTAGTAGGCGTAATTTATTAAGATTGATTACTGCAATGACTGATTAAAAGTTAATTCACTCAAGGTTTAAGGATTTTAGGGATGGAAAATATTATTCCAAACAATGGGGGAGTCAAGGTCTCTGTCGTCAGTTATGTCCGTATGTCTACTGATCATCAGAGATATTCTATAGAAAATCAAAAATACACTATATCTGATTATGCTCGTAACCACGGAATGAATGTAATCAAGACATACTCAGACACGGGGCGAACGGGTTTAAGTATAAAAGGACGAAAGGGGTTGCGTAACCTTCTCGATATTGTTGAAAGCGGATCAGCTGACTTTAAGGCCATTCTCGTATACGACATTAGCCGCTGGGGTAGATTTCAAGATGCCGATGAAAGCGCTTATTATGAATATATTTGCACTCGTGCTGGTATATTGGTTCACTATTGTGCAGAAGAATTTGATAATAACGGCAGCCCGATTTCTACTATTATTAAGGGGGTCAAGAGAGCCATGGCAGGTGAATATAGCCGTGAGCTGTCAGTTAAGGTATTTGCAGGTCAAAGCAGACCTGTCGAACGGTGGTACTGGCAAGGTGGTAATGCTGGATATGGTCTACGCCGAATGTTAGTTGATGAAAATGATAAACCAAAACAAACATTAGAGAGGGGGCAACAAAAATTCATTCAATCTGATCGGGTTATTCTTGTTCCTGGACCAAAAGAAGAAATAGATATAGTCAACCAGATGTATAATTTATTTGCAGATAAAATTAAAACAGCAAGGGAAATAGCAAAGTGGTTGAATGGCACAGGTATTAAAACTGACCGTAACGTGCCCTGGACAACAAAGACGGTTCTCAACGTGTTAAGTAATGAAAAATATATAGGAAACAATGTTTTTAATCGCTACTCATTTAAACTAAAAAAGCGAAGTGTTAAAAATGATCAGGATATGTGGATAAGAGCTATAAAGGTTTTTAAACCAATTGTTACTGACGTTTTATTTAATAAGGTTCAAAATTAATAAAGTATCGACCTTATAAAGTATCTAATGATGAGGCCTTGGCTCAGTTAAGAAAACTTTATAGAAAACATGGTAATTTGAACGCTACTATTATTAAGGAAAGTGATAGTGTACCGAGCATAACCTTATACTATTCTCGGTTTGGTGGACTTGTTCCAGCGTATGAGTTAATTGGTTTTAAATCAAAGCATGATTTGCGATACGTTAAAACAAACAAGTATCTGCGCGGTCTAAGGATTAAATTAAGAAATAACATAATTAAAACAATCACAGACTATGGTTCAACTGTAGAAGAACACAAGAATACTAAAGTCATTACCATTAATGGCAACTTTACTATTAAAATTAACTTAGCTCGTCACTTTGAAACTGCCGCGGGTAATTCTCGTTGGGACATACTCTTTGATAAAGAAAATCTCACAGATTTAATCGTGGTGGCACGAATGAATTCAAAGAATGATGATATTTTGGATTATTATTTGTTTCCTAGAAGTGAAGTCCCTATTCCTAGGTCAAAATTACGTCTTTCAGAAATTAATAACAGTAAGATTGATGCCTATCGTTTTGATAATTTGAATAAATTAACAGAACTTAGCAAGAATTTTACACAAGGAGATGTCCAACTTTCTCAACCCGTGGCCCATTACACTGTTGAAGAATTGGCAAAGTATTGGAATTGCTCTATGGCTCATGTCTATAACTTGATTAAAGATGGGAAATTAAATCATATTTCCCTTGGTAGAATGATAAGAATATCCAAATCACAATTTGAAACTTATGAATTACAAACTACTTTGAAAAGAATTTTAGATGAAGATGACGAATGATTGACCATACGATACAATATACGATTAAAGACCTAGCCAAGTACTGGAAATGCTCAGAAATTTATATTTATAATTTATTGAGAGCGGGAGAATTAACACACCTACGAATTGGTAAATTAATAAGAATACCAGTCAACTTTATCATTGAGTATGAATTAAATCAAAATAGAAAAAAACAAAGTATTGAAAACTCTGCAATTGAAAAAAAGAGGATGACAAACAATATGATTGAATTTTACCATAAACTGAAAAAGGTAGTTTAAAATGGGTGCGCAAAAACAATATTATACCGTATCTGCTTTATCGGAACGTTGGCAATGTTCAGGAAATCATGTGCGAAATCTATGCAAAGAGCGCAAACTTGGTCATCTAAGGATAGGAAGTAGAATTAGAATACCTCACAAATATGTGGATGAGTATGAAAATCATCAACTAAAAGTCCATAATAAAATGGAATAATAAAAAATAGATCACCACTCTTGATGAAATTGTCAAATTTACCGTTAGAGGTCTAATGGTAAATATTTGGAGTCGCTTATACTTCAAAAAATGAAACGGTTTCTTAATTAAACAAAAAAGAAGATTTAACAATTTATCCGCTACCAATTGCTTAGTTTGTATTTTCAAGTTTGGTATCGAGTGGTTTACCTGGTCTTCTATTGCTATATGATGTTCATGTGTCACGATAAGTTATCATGGCACATCAAAACACTGACAAACTATGTAACCTTATCACTCCATTCACTTACGATAATTTTAACTTATCGAAAGAGAATAATGAGGCTTCCGAGCGCGTAAAGGACTATGTGCGAGCATCTTCATCTGAAGCCACGTTAAAAGCTTATAAATCAGATTTGGAACATTTTGTGGCGTGGGGAGGTATCTTACCCGCAAGCCAGGAAATGGTTGCTAATTATCTTGCTAATTATGCAGGGATATTATCTGTTTCTACTTTAACACGTCGTATTTCTGCTTTGTCAAAAATACACGAAGTTAAAAGATTTGAAAATCCCACTAAAACTGAGTTAGTACGATCCACCATGCGAGGGATAAGGCGAAAACATCACGTTGCACCGAAAAAGATGTCGCCTATTACTAAAGAACGTTTGATCAAAATGCTTGCGACCTGTCTTGAAGATGTCAAAGATGTGCGTGATAGAGCTTTGCTTATTGTGGGCTTTGCCAGTGCGCTAAGACGTTCTGAATTAGTAGCTTTGAATTGTTCAAATGTCGAATTTGTTCCAGAAGGATTGATCCTTAATGTTGAGCGCAGTAAAACTGATCAACAAGGGGAGGGGCGCCGTATTGGTATTCCATATGCTCGAGGAGCAGATTGCCCTGTAAAGGTATTAAGATTGTATATGGATAAATTTCATCTAACGGAAGGGCCTCTGTTTAAGTCATTATGTGCCGACGGTTTAAATGAAGCTAGACTGACTGGTCACGGAGTAGCATATATTATTAAACAGAGGGCCAAACTTGCAGGATTCGATCCAACAATGTTCTCAGGTCATTCTCTTAGGGCAGGCTTTGCTACCTCTGCAGCTCAATCAGGAGCAGATTCATGGGCGATAATGAAACAAACTGGCCATAAGTCCGAAGCTACACTCAGAGGTTACATCCGTGAAGGTGAATTGTTTAAGGTCAATGCGGTTAGCAGTGTCTTATAGATAATTTAATCAAAAAAGCTTCGCATAACGTCTATTATGGAAAACTTCACACAAACCGAACAAGTTTTGGCAGACAAATGATAGTGACACACCTCCTAATCGATCAGAGGAAATCGCTGGCTGGGGGAATGGTTTTTTTTCGCTCCAATACACCAAAAAATACTACCGCAAATCCTTGATGTCTCTCTGACGACTTTGGATGGTGAAAGGGCGAAGTGATGAGTTTAATGAAGAGTGAGATATCGGTTTCGCGGTTACATTTTTTCTTCTCAGAAAACCCAACCCTTTCACCGCGATGCTTGTATTACTAAAAGACGCTGATATTGTCATTTACGTTGCATTTCAAGAGCAATAAGGAAAGTTTGTAGAGCACCAAATACGCTAGTGCTTTATGTCCAGTGGGTACCTACAATTACCGCATACGTTTGTGAAAATATAAACAAATGGAAGGCTAAAACAATCA
>JAESUD010000333.1 GCA_016763335.1 Emcibacteraceae bacterium
AGATTCTCAGCGCGCGTGCCTCAAATTTTCCGCCTGTGGGCATTGAAACGTCGGCACCTAGATCAAATAAATCATTCTGGATGCGCTCTAGCATTTTATCATCGTCCCCACTTAGGTGAAGTCGGGCCATACCAATCGTCGCATTGCTTTCATCAATGCAGCCATATGCTTCAATTCTCGGGGCATTTTTTCTGGCGCGGGTACCGTCCGTTAATGACGTTTCGCCGCCGTCACCGCCGCGGGTATAAATTTTATCCAGTTTGACCATTTATTGCCTGAGCCATAGGTAAAGCGCGATCAGTAATACTGTAATAAATTGCGATGCAACACGGTAACGCATCATCATATTGCTTTTTCGACCCGTGTCCTCGGCTTTGGTCATGCTGAACATACCAGCAAACATGACGCCGATAGTGATGACAACGCTTATACCGATAAGTATTTTTAATATGTCCATAATCATGTTTCCTAAGATTTTAACAAGTGGTCAATATAAGCGATAATACGGGAATATCTAGCGTTTCTTTTGACTAATGTGCGGATTATTTCGTTTTTGGAATAATGGCAAAAACCCGTGCCGGGAAGCCATCACCCTTTTTTGGTACCGCCCAAGTGGCAACAATGAAGGCCCCTTTTTCCGGTACTTGATCAAGTGATTTCATATTTTCTATCTGATATTTATTGGTGCCGAGGAAAAACGTTTCAAGGGGGTATTCGCCAATTGCTGCTAGGCTCCCCGTGTCAGTATCCATAGTTTCGTGGCCAATGGCCGTTATGTTTCTGCTATTGGCAAGAAAATCGAGCACTTCCATGCTCCAGCCCGGTGAATGGCTTTTACCGTCCTGATCCCAGTTGCGTATTTTATCAATATCAGGCCATCTTTTTGACCAGTCTGTCCGCAGCGCGACAAATGATTTCGCGGGAATTTCGCCGTAGGCTTGCTCCCAAAGTTGAATATCGTCCATGCTCACCTGATAATCGGGGTTTGTCGCTACTTTATAATGTATATCAATGACGACTAGGGGCAGTACCATTTCGGAAAGCTCAATATCTTCCAATGTTCTGCCACCACCTATGAAATGAATAGGTGGGTCAACATGGGTGCCCCATTGTCCGGGAAAACTATAGTGGCTAATTGATCCGGAACCGTTCATCATACCTTCACCGGGTACATGACTGAGCAACGCGGTAATTTTTGATGGCTCGGGGCCGGGGCCGTTTGGAATGCCTTCGTGCAAAACATGGCTTAGGTCAACATAAGTTGCATCTGCCAATGTTTGCGCAAAATTCAATTGCGCCCCTTCTGATAAATTTTTTACTGCGAGCAAATATCCACCGGCGGCGGCAACAGCAACAAAAATTATATTAAACCAGTTTTTCAAGTGCATCTCCTATTCATTATCACAGAGCATATCCTGAAGCGGTCTAGTTATAAAGCAATAATCAGGTTTGATATGGTTTTTTCAAGTAAAGTCTGTAATATTATTTTTTTGACTAAATTCAAAGGGGAGACTTATGAAGAATATACTTTTGATCATACTTGCACTGTTCGCGTTAACGGCCTGCGATAATGCTGCCAAAGAACCGAACAGTAATATTTCATTCTCTATCGATTTCCCCGCCACTCTCGGTGGAGAACAAGATGGTCGTTTGCTTATCATGCTTTCAAATAATGATGATAATGAACCGCGCTTTCAAATAAACCCCGGGCCAAAAGGACAATTAATTTTTGGCCTTGATGTGGTCGATTGGCAGCCGGATACAGAAATGACTATTGATAACAATGTCCTTGGGTATCCATTTGATAGTTTAAAAGATGTGCCATCAGGTGATTATTATGTTCAGGCAATTATCAATAGGTATAAGGATTTCCACCTTTCAAACGGTAAGACAGTTTCTCTACCGCCTGAAATGGGTGAGGGGCAGAAATGGAACAGAAAACCGGGTAATTTTTATAGTGAACCTATGAAAATTACCATTTCTGAAAATGGTACACAAAATATCAATATCACTATGGACCGTGAAATTGCCCCGATTGAACCACCAAAAGACAGCAAATATATCAAGCATATCAAAATGAAGAGTGAAATGCTTAGCGAATTTTGGGGTGAGGATGTGGAGCTTGGTGCCCATGTTCTGCTTCCTGAAGGATTTGATGAACATCCAGAAGCCAAATATCCGTTGATGATTTTTCATGGACATTTCCCACGTGATTTTGGCGGTTTCAGCGAAACACCGCCAGACCCGGATATGGAGCCCACTTATAGCGCACGCTTTGACTGGGATGGTTATAATGTCTATCAGGCACAGGCGGCTCATGATTTCTATAAACAATGGATAAGCGAAAACTACCCGCGCTTTATCATCATCGAAATTCAACATGCTACCCCCTATTATGACGATAGTTATGCGGTTAATTCAGCCAGTCAGGGACCGTACGGTGATGCGCTGACCTATGAACTTATCCCCTATATAGAAGAAAAATTCCGCGGCATCGGTGAGGGATGGTCGCGCTTTACTTATGGTGGTTCCACTGGCGGCTGGGAAGCGCTCGCTGTGCAGGTATTTTATCCTGATGAATATAATGGTGCCTTTGCTGCCTGTCCGGACCCCATCGATTTTCGCGCCTATACTTCATTAAATATATATGATGATAAAAACGCCTATTATTATGACAGCGATTATTTGAAAAAACCTCGCCCCGGCCAACGTGATTATCTTGGTAATATAAACTATACCCTTGCTGAAGATAACAGATTAGAAGCCGTTATTGGTAGCAAGTCACGCAGTGGCAGGCAGTATGATATATGGGAAGCGACATATTCACCAATGGGTGATGATGGCTATCCCGTGCGGCTTTGGGATAAACTAACTGGTGAAATAAACCATGAAGTGGCCAATTACTGGCGCGAAAATTATGACCTTCGCCATATTATGGAACGGGACTGGGAAACGCTCGGCCCAAAACTTGAAGGTAAGTTAAATATCTATGTCGGTGATATGGATAATTATTATCTGAATAATGCTGTTTATCTTACCGAGAATTTCCTTGAAAAAACTACGACACCTTATTACGCAGGGGATGTGGATTATGGTGACCGTGCCGAGCATTGCTGGAACGGCG
>JAESUD010000334.1 GCA_016763335.1 Emcibacteraceae bacterium
CTGTCGCGCAATTTCATGCGCGCTCAACCCACCGTCATTGGACTGGCCGCCGGTCATCGCCACCGCATCATTATAAAGAATTTTATAAGTAATATTAACCTTCGCCGCGATAGAAGCGCGAATGGCAAGAATGCCGGAATGTTGATATGTCCCGTCGCCAAGGTTGGCAAAAATATGTTTTTCATTAGTAAAAGGTGCTTGGCCGATCCACGGCACACCCTCGCCGCCCATCTGGGTAAATGTATCTGTACTGCGGTCCATCCACATGGCCATAATATGACAGCCAATACCCGCCATTGCCCGGCTACCTTCCGGGACTTTGGTTGATGAATTATGCGGACAGCCGGAACAAAAGTATGGTTTTCTAATCAATGGTGATTTGTATTTTTCCTGCATCGCTTCGCGGCGATTAAAATAATCTCTGGCAAACTCAACCTTTTCGCCTTTGTAAAAAGATGAAATTCTGTCAGCAATCACATGGGTAATAAGCCCGACCGAAAGCTCATTTTCCGGCGGCAGTAACCACTGGCCTTTTTCGTCGTATTTACCAACAACAAGTGGGCGTTTATCAGCATGCCAGTTAAAAAGCTGCTGTTTAAGCTGATTTTCAATGAGCTCGCGTTTTTCTTCAACAATAAGAATTTCATCAAGCCCTTCGCAGAAATTCCTGATCCCTTCTGGCTCTAACGGCCAAGGCATACCAACTTTAAATACTCGAAGTCCGATTTTTTCAGCGACTTTTTCATCGATACCCAGTTCATAAAGTGCTTGGCGCACATCGCCGTAAGTTTTACCGCTGGTGATAATACCAAAGCGCGGTTTTGTACTATCCATAACAATGCGGTCGAGCTTATTTTTTTTACCAAAGGCCAGCGCCGCAAAAAGTTTATAACGTTGTAGCCTGAAATCCTGATCACGCCATACATCGGCTGGGCGAATATGAACGCCGCCTTCTGGCATTTCAAAATCATCATCGCCGGGGGTAAGTATTTTTCTTTTTTCACGGTTTAAATCAACAACACCAGTGGCTTCGGCAGTATCACTGGTTACTTTAAAAGCTGTCCAACACCCGCTATAGCGCGACATCGCGATACCGAGCAGGCCATATTCAACAAATTCCTGCATATTGGCCGGATATAACATCGGCAACATGGTTGAGTAAAAACTATGGTCGGATTGATGGGGAATGGTTGATGATTTACAGGCATGGTCATCGCCAGCAATCGCGAGAACACCACCGTGCGGCGATGTTCCCGCCGCATTGGCATGACGAAGAACATCACAACTACGATCAACCCCTGGTCCTTTACCATACCAGATACCAAAAACGCCGTCATATTTAGCGCCTTCATACATATTGACTTGCTGGGTTCCCCAAACGGCAGTCGCCCCTAGCTCTTCATTAATGCCTTCTTCAAAATACACATTTTCACTACGCAAATACTTCTCTGCTTTGTGCAGCGCCGCATCATAACCACCAAGCGGCGAACCACGGTAACCAGATATAAAACCGGCAGTATTTAACCCGGCCTCTCGGTCACGCCATCTTTGCACCAACGGGATACGCACGAGGGCCTGTATCGCCGTCATATAGGCGCGCCCTTCAATCAATTCATATTTATCATTTAAGGAAATATTAATACCCATAATGAAAGCTCCAAAAATTTATTTCTATAAAGGGTCATTTTTACATATAATTGACGAAATTTTCTTTCTATTTTCACCTATTACGGTAATATTGAGAAATATTATATCATATTTTCACCATTTAAGGGTATATTAATGCTAAAAAACTTAAGCGATATTGACAAAAAAATCTTAACCGCCCTTCAGCAGGATTGTACCATCACCAATTCCGAGCTCGCGGAACTGGTTGGCCTTTCGGCTGCCCCGTGCTGGCGCCGCATCAAAAAACTGGAAGAAAACGGCATCATCGTGCGCCGGGTCGGCCTGCTTGACCCCAAAGCTCTAGGGTTAAATATTACCGCTTTTGCCAATGTAAAACTCTCCCATATCCAAGAAGACGCGCTGGAAGAATTTGAAGCCGCAGTAACCAAATTCGCCGAAGTAACCGAATGCTATACCATCAGCGGATCAATGGATTTCCTGCTCAGGGTCGTGACAGAAAACATGCAAACATACGAAACATTCCTACGCAAAAAACTCCTCCGCCTCGACATGGTCTCTGAAGTAAACTCACACTTCGCCGTAACACAGGTGAAATACACCACGGCTGTGCCGCTTGAGCTATCGAGCTGAATTACGCAACCAAGTAAACCAGCTACTTTTTTTAACATCATCTGGAAACAATATCGCACCATTATTTGCACTTACATCAAAAAAGCCAACTTCATGCTTAATCGCTAATTTCTTCATTTTTTTGTATGCTCCACTCGCTACAGACCACGTAAACGCAGCGTAAATAACATTTTTTCCTATGCTATAATCTGTCACATTTGAATTTTCAAAGTCCTCGGTAGCAAATTTTCCATTCAACGGTGGAAAACTAATCATCATTTCCTGAAACCAAACTTGTAAATTGGGAGAACTCACTACTGGATCATTGTAGTCGTGATTTTCTGACCATTCAGTTTGCTTCCAATACCATTTAATAAATTCGTCTCTATCTCTTGGCGCGGCATTAGGCTCAAACACCATTAAATCGTAGCTCATTTTACTCTACCTTCTCAGCCAACACCGCCGCTATTGTCGCAATACCATCAATGAAATTGCCAACCCGGATATTTTCGTTGGGACTGTCTTGGTTGTTGTCGGGATTTACGGTGGGGATCGAGAGTGCGGGGATGTTTAGCGTATCGACGAAAGGCGATATGGGGATGGAGCCGCCCATGGTTCGCAGCATGATCGGTACTGAGCCATTAAGATGCACAAGGGCGCTTTTTGCGAAATCACCGGCGATACTATCAAAATTGGTTCTAAAAGCCGGATAGGAGATTTCATAATTAAACTGCACGAAGCGTTTTTTCTGCGCGCGTTCTGCGTCCGTTGGCGCGTGGTCAAGGATACTATACCCTTGATCTTCAATATGGCTTTTGATCAATCCCAAAAGATACTCCGGGTCGCTTTCCTTAACAAGCCGGATGTCTATTTCCGTTGTGGCGGTTGGTGGAATTATGGTGCGCGACTGTTGCCCCACCCACGCCGATGAAAGCCCGCGAATATTAAGGGACGGATATTGAATAGAAAGCTCCAGATTTTCCGCGACCATATCCGGTAAACTGAAACCCATATTTTTCTGAATTGCCGCTTCGTCGTTAGGCACGGCGTCAAGTATCGCCTTTACTTCTGGCGAGATTTCAACACCGTCATAAAACCCCGGAATGGTTACCTTGCCATCAACTGATTTCATGCTGCCGAGTATACGCGACATATGAAAGGCCGGGTTCGGGGCATAATTGCCAAAATGCCCGCTATGTTGCGCCACTTTGGGACCAAAAGTTTTTAGGGTTAAAGTTGCTATTCCCCGCGCACCAAAATTCAATGTTGGTCCCCCTGATCTGTGAGGTGGCCCGTCAAAAATAAATAGCATGTCAGATGCCAGCTCTTCACGGTTATCAAGAACCGCTTGCGGCAGATGAGGTGATGACAGCTCTTCTTCGGTATCGATTACCACTTTTAAATTAAAGTCCGTTTTAACACCAAGGTTTTCCAAAACATCCAGCGCCATAAGAAACTGGGTATTCGGCCCTTTTGAATCGGATGCGGAGCGGGAAAATATACGCCAGTCGGGATTTATATCGC
>JAESUD010000335.1 GCA_016763335.1 Emcibacteraceae bacterium
ATCCGATGAGCGAGTGGTTTCTGCGCTTGCCCTGGTTCACCAACGGTTTTCAACCAATACTTTTCCGACATGGAGCCTGGCCCAACCTTTTCGTATGGTCTGTCATAATGGTGAAATAAACACTGTACGCGGTAATGTGAACTGGATGGCATCAAGGCGGTTCAATATGCAGTCGGATATTATTGGTGACGATCTCGCGAAATTATGGCCACTGATTCCTGAAGGACTTTCAGATACGGCCTGTTTTGATAACGCACTCGAGCTGCTCGTGGCAGGTGGCTATAGCGTCATGCATGCGATGATGATGCTCATTCCCGAAGCTTGGGCTGGAAACCCCCTTATGAGCGCCGAGAGAAAAGCATTTTATGAATATCATGCCGCCCTGATGGAACCGTGGGACGGGCCAGCCGCTGTCGCATTCACTGATGGCATTCAAATTGGTGCAACTCTTGACCGTAACGGTCTCCGTCCGGCAAGATATATTGTTACGGATGATGATTTGGTTATTCTTGCCTCCGAATCGGGTGTTCTTCCAATCAAAGAAGAAAATATCGTGCAAAAATGGCGGCTTCAACCGGGTAAAATGCTCTTGATCGATACGGCACAAGGCCGGATTATTTCTGACGATGAAATTAAGAATGAAATGGCGAGCGCATATGATTATCAGGATATACTGAACCGCACCCAAATTAAGCTGGAAGAACTTCCCGCCGAAGCTGCTCCACATCCAGCAAGTGGTGTTGATTTACTTCAAAAACAACAAGCCTTCGGTTATACGCAGGAAGACATGAAACTTCTGTTTCCACCAATGGTTACAAGCGGGCAAGAAGCATTAGGCTCAATGGGTACGGATACACCGATCTCTGCTTTATCCGATAAATCAAAGCTTCTTTATACTTATTTCAAGCAAAATTTCGCGCAAGTAACCAACCCGCCGATTGACCCAATCCGCGAAGAAGCGGTAATGTCACTCGTGTCTTTTATCGGGCCAAGACCAAACCTGCTTGATCTTGAAGGTCACGACACCAATAAACGCCTCGAGGTTAGCCAACCGGTTCTTAGTAATCAGGATTTGGAAAAAATCCGCACCATTGGTGATATTCCCGATAATGACTTTAGAACCATCACAATAGACGCGACCTATGATGCCCAAAAAGGCGCAAACGGCATGGAAGATGCCATCGACAACATATGCCTTTTAGCAGAAGTCGCGGTCATTGAAGGAGATAACATTATTATTCTCTCCGACCGTAATTTATCGGCGTCAAAAATTGCTATTCCAGCACTTCTCGCTACATCGGCGGTGCATCATCATTTGATCCGTAAGGGCCTGCGCACCTCTGTCGGGCTTGTGGTTGAAACCGGCGAAGCCCGTGAAGTTCATCACTTTTGCGCCCTTGCCGGATATGGCGCCGAAGCCATCAACCCCTATCTCGCATTTGAAACTATTGAAAATATGTTGCCGCAACTTCCTGAAGAAGTCAGCGTCAGAACCGCCAAGAAACGCTATGTCAAAGCCATCAATAAAGGCATTTTAAAAGTGATGTCAAAAATGGGCATTTCCACTTATCAATCATATTGCGGCGCACAGATTTTTGATGCTCTTGGTTTAAACAGCCCCTTTATTAAGAAATATTTTACCAGCACCAAGTCAGCCATTGAAGGCGTCGGTTTGCAGGAAATTTCACAAGAAACCGTTATGAGACATTCTCAGGCCTTTGGTGAAAGCCTTATTTATAAAAAATCTCTTGATGTCGGCGGCGATTATGCTGTGCGTATTCGCGGCGAAGCCCATCATTGGAACGCGGATAGCATTAGTGCCCTTCAGCACGCCGTGCGCAAAAATTCGCCCGAAAATTACACAGAATATGCCCGACTTATAAATGAACAGTCGGAAAAATTAATGACCCCGCGTGGATTATTTAAAATTAACCCCGTTGGCAAGCCCGTACCAATTGATGAAGTGGAAAGCACGAAAGATATCATTAAGCGTTTTGCCACTGGTGCCATGTCATTTGGATCAATCAGCCGCGAAGCTCATACAACGCTCGCCATTGCCATGAACAGAATAGGCGGAAAATCCAATACCGGTGAAGGCGGCGAAGAGCCGGACCGGTTTACCCCGGACCGAAATGGCGATCTACGCCGTAGTGCCATTAAACAAGTCGCTTCTGGCCGCTTTGGTGTCACCACAGAATATCTGGTAAATGCCGATGATATTCAAATTAAAATGGCGCAAGGGGCAAAACCCGGTGAAGGCGGACAACTGCCCGGTCACAAGGTTGACCCTGTGATTGCCAAAGTGCGTCACTCAACGCCGGGGGTTGGTCTTATTTCCCCGCCACCGCATCATGATATTTATTCAATCGAGGATTTGGCCCAGCTCATATATGACTTAAAAAATGTCAACCCGATTGCCAGAATTAGCGTCAAACTTGTTTCCGAAATTGGTGTGGGAACGGTTGCTGCCGGCGTATCAAAGGCCAAAGCCGACCATGTGACCATTTCCGGATTTGACGGCGGCACCGGGGCGAGCCCGTTAACGTCGTTAAAACATGCCGGTTCGCCGTGGGAAATTGGCCTCGCGGAAACGCAGCAGACCCTTGTTCTAAACCGCTTACGAGACCGTATTTCGGTTCAGGTTGACGGTGGGCTTAAAACTGGTCGCGATGTGATTATCGGCGCACTCCTTGGTGCAGACGAATTTGGTTTTGCCACGGCACCACTCATCGCAACCGGATGCATAATGATGCGTAAATGCCACTTGAATACCTGCCCAGTTGGCATTGCCACACAGGACCCGGTCCTGCGCCGTAAATTTACCGGAAAACCGGAATATGTGATTAATTATTTCTTCTTTGTCGCCGAAGAAGTCAGAAAAATCATGGCTGAAATGGGCGTACGCAAACTTGATGAAATTATTGGACGTTCTGATCTTCTGAATAAAAACGAAGCCATTTCACATTGGAAAAGTGACGGCCTTGATTTTACTAGTCTATTCCATAAAGTTACTGCCGCAGAGGGTGACGATATATTTAATACCAAAACGCAAAACCATAACCTTGATGATATCCTAGACCGCAAGCTCATTGAACAAGCAAAGGATGCACTGGAAAATAAAACCCCTGTGCAAATTACCGCCGATGTTCACAATTATGACCGCTCTACTGGTGCTATGCTTTCAGGCGAGCTCGCGAAAAAATACGGCTATAAAGGTCTTCCTACCGATACCATCCATGTCAAATTAAACGGCATTGCTGGGCAAAGTTTTGGAGCATTTGTCGCCCAGGGAATCACTTTTGAACTTGAAGGTGAAGCAAATGATTATGTCGGTAAAGGGCTGAGTGGCGGTAAATTAATTATCTATCCGTCGGCAAAAAGCAAACTTATCGCCGAACAAAGTATTATTGTCGGCAATACAGTTCTTTTTGGTGCGGTCGGTGGCGAATGCTATTTCCGCGGTGTCGCTGGCGAGCGTTTTGCCGTTAGAAACAGCGGCGCGATTGCCGTTGTTGAAGGCATTGGCGACCATGGCTGTGAATATATGACTGGTGGCTGCGTGGTTGTGATCGGCCCAACGGGCAGAAACTTTGCTGCCGGCATGAGCGGCGGCATCGCATACGTTCTTGATGAAGAGGGCGAATTTGAAAATCGCTGTAATTTATCCATGGTCGAACTTGAACCGCTTCCCGAAGAAGATGCGATGGCGAAGTTGCTGCATTCTTCCGGTGAGCTCGAAGGTCATGGCAGAGTAGACGTACTGCGCGGCAACATGTCAGGAAATGATCAAGAACGTCTCATTCAATTACTTGAAAACCATGTGAGATACACAAACAGTGAGCGTGCAAAAATGATTCTCTCAAATATTGATAAATATCTACCAAAATTCGTCAAAGTTATGCCGGTAGAATATAAACGCGCTTTGGAAGAAATGGCAGCAGCCGCAACGTCACTTTCGGCCTATACCGGACAGGGAGAATAATTATGGGTAAACCAACAGGATTTTTAGAACTTCCACGTATTGACCGTACTTATGCACCAGCTGGTGACCGCGTAAGGCACTATAATGAATTTATCAACCCGCTTTCTGATGGTGCCGTCGCAAAGCAAGGCGGCAGATGCATGGATTGCGGTATTCCATTTTGCCATACGGGTTGCCCGGTTAATAATATGATCCCCGACTGGAACGATCTTGTTTGGCACCGGGACTGGCAGGAAGCCTGCGATAACCTTCATTCAACCAATAACTTTCCTGAATTTACAGGGCGAGTTTGTCCGGCGCCGTGCGAGGCAGCCTGTACATTGAACATTGATAATCAACCCGTAACCATTAAAACCATCGAGTGTGCCATTGTTGATAAAGGTTGGGATAATGGTTGGATCCAGCCAATGGTCGCTGCGACAAAAACCGACAAAAAAATAGCGGTAATTGGTGCGGGACCCGCCGGAATGGCTTGCGCGCAACAATTGGCACGCGCTGGTCACAAAGTATCGCTTTATGAAAAAAATCGCCGTGTCGGCGGACTTCTACGTTACGGTATTCCTGACTTTAAAATGGATAAATCATTGATCGAACGACGGGTTCGCCAGATGGAACGCGAAGGTGTAACCTTCTGGACCAGCATGGAAGTTGGTAAAGATATTCAAGCCCTTAAAATTGCCGATCATTATGATGCCGTTGTGCTTACCGGTGGCTCAGAACAGCCACGCGACCTCCCGATCCCGGGCCGTGAGCTTAAAGGCATTCATTTTGCAATGGATTTTCTTACTCAGCAAAATCGCCGAAACGCCGGTGAGCCGCTACCAAATATCAAAGATATCGTGGCAACCGGCAAAAAAGTAGTGGTCATTGGTGGCGGTGATACTGGTTCTGACTGTATTGGTACATCATTCCGACAACGTGCCGTATCGGTTACTCAACTTGAAATTATGCCCGTGCCGCCAGCCCAAGAAGACAAAGGCACCACATGGCCACACTGGCCACATATATTTCGCACTTCTACGTCGCAAGAAGAGGGCGCCGACCGTGAATTCAGTGTTGCAACAAATGAATTTATCAGCGATGAAGACGGCAATGTTACGGCCATACGTTGCCATGAAGTTGATGGCAATATGAATAAAATCGACGGCAGTGAATATGAAATAGAAGCTGATTTAGTTCTGCTTGCCATGGGCTTTACCAATCCGGTGAAAGAAGGCTTGCTTGAACAGTTATCAGTGGCTCTTGACGGGCGTGGCAATGTCGCGGCGCCGACCACTGATTATAAAACAAATCTGCCGAATGTTTTTGCCGCAGGGGATATGCGACGCGGGCAATCGTTAGTCGTTTGGGCAATCCGTGAAGGTCGACAAGCCGCGCAAGCCGTTGATGAGTTTCTAATGGGTAGTTCCATGCTTCCTAGATAGGAAAATCAGCTATAAATAAAAGGCGTCAATAAATTTCATGACGCCTTTTTCATTTCTGTAGCGAAAAAATTTTACGCATGATATATGAGCCTCTAAGGATAAATATTATGGCAGATATTAACGACAGGTTAGACGCCCTTGAGATTACCGTTTCTCATCAGGAAGAGCAGCTTAGTGATCTTAGCGAAATGGTTTCAGGACAGTGGAAACTCATTGAAAAGCTGGGCGGTTTGCTGACAAAGGCAGACGCAAGAATAGAAAGCCTTGAAAATAATAATTCGGTCGACGGCCCTGGTCCGCTCGACGAAAAACCACCGCATTATTAAAGGATAAAAAATGAAACTCAGTTTTATCGGTCTTGGCGTCATGGGTTATCCTATGGCCGGGCACCTCAAAAAAGCAGGCCATGATGTATGTGTCTATAATCGTACCGCTAAAAAAGCAGCGGATTGGGCTAAAAAATATGGTGGAACATTTGCCAACACACCACAGGACGCCGCCAAAGGCGCGGATATCGTTTTTATCTGTGTTGGTAATGATGATGATGTTCGTTCTGTAGTTTTTGGTGATAATGGCGCGCTCGCCGGAATGGAAACTGGTGCCACCCTTGTGGACCATACGACCACATCGGCAAACCTCGCCCGTGAACTCGGCGTTGCCGCTAATGACAAAAATATTAAATTCCTTGATGCGCCGGTTTCCGGTGGGCAAGCAGGCGCAGAAAATGGTGCGCTTACAATTATGATCGGCGGCGAAGAACGGGATTTTTTAACCATTGACCCTGTTCTTGAATGTTATGCAAAAAAAACCAAACTACTTGGTGCCGTTGGCAGTGGACAACTTGCTAAAATGGTCAATCAAATATGCATTGCCGGTGTGGTTCAGGGATTATCGGAAGCCATAAACTTTGCTATGAAATCCGGCCTTAATGCCAATGACGTAATTGAGGTCATCTCAAAAGGAGCCGCACAAAGCTGGCGAATGGAAAATCGCTCATCAACCATGATAAAAGACGAGTTTGATTTTGGCTTTGCCCTTGACTGGATGAGAAAAGATCTAGGATTTGCCCTTGATGAAGCAGAAAAAAATGATATACCACTGCCTATAACTACACTTGTGGATGGTTATTACAGCGAAATCCAGCAAAACGGTGGTGGACGCTGGGATACCTCTGCTCTTATTACGTTGCTCAATAAGAAATAATTAGGTAAATTTTATCATGATATCAGAAAGTACTACTTATTCCCGTGATACATACACAGTCCTTGCTGCCATTAAGCGCGGACTTAAGAGAACCTGCCCACATTGTGGTAATGGCCGGATTTTCAAAGGATATTTGAAAACATCGGATTGTTCAAATTGTGCAGCGCCAACAGGCGCAATAAGAGCCGATGATTTACCGCCATATCTTACAATTTTTCTTGTCGGTCACATTATTATACCGCTGCTTTTAATTGTTGAAACGCATTATCATCCGGCCCTTTGGCTGCAAATGTCGGTATGGCCAGCCTTGACGTTAATACTCACACTCACGTTTCTGCCCTTTATCAAAGGCGGGGCAGTTGGATTAATGTGGTATCTAAAATTAAACGGTGATGAACAACATTAATGATCGGAAATATCGAAAGCACCCTTTAAGCCGGTTTTAAAATCTATACCGGCTTTGGTAAGAATAAACCGGAACGGAAATTCAGACTGTGCCAGCCCCTTCCGCTCTAATGCCTTCCAGACTTTTTCATTATTAAAACCACTTGCGTCTTTTGCCGAAACAACAAAATTCCCTATATGAACGTGATTTCCGTGCGGCTCCGGCATATACATGATTGCAATATCATCTGTGCCATCAATTTTAGTCGACGTTTCACTACTTTTCGCTAATTCCTGAAAAAGCGCGAGTGTCCGGCTTTGAAGGGCATTTAATTTAATTCTTTTATTAATCATATATATTCCGTTATTTTCCTGAATGGCTAATATTTACCTTTTATTTGCTTTATAGGAGTATCTTCTATCAATAAACTTGATTTTTTAAAAAATACGCAGTACTTGACTTAGGTCAATGATTTAATTCAGATATAAACTAATAATACTCAGGAAAGAAAAGGAAGACGATGGCTAATATTATCAATATCATTTCGTGCGGAATTGTAACAGTGTTTTTACTAATTTCAATCGCATTTGCAGGACCACATTTACTACTCCCTGCTACAGCAATGATTTTAACCATTCTCGTTGGTGGCCTATGCGTTTATGTAGCAATAGGCATGTTCCAAGCTCGTAATAAAATCGAGAAAGAATGGGAAGCTGAAAACCCTGAATAATCAGGATCCTTTTCCAAGTTAATACCCTGAGTACTTAATACCTGATAAGTACTATTACTAGGCGTCTTGTGTTTAACAAGACGCCTTTTTTTTATATTATTTCAATTCTTGTGGCGGACTATTAAAGGAATGCCATTCTTCGGTTCCACCCTTATTCTCCAAGTAATTCATCAAGGCAACAACAGGCCTGCGGTCATAAATTGTATCCGAATCCGTCAATAAAATTCTAACGGCTTTTTCCATATCCATACCGCTACGATGCGCGCGGGCACTGACCATTCCCACAAATGCATTTGCTACAGATACCATCCGTGCCGACAGTAAAATTTCTTCCCCTGATAAGTTTTTCGGTTGACCGGAACCATCCCAATGAGCTTGAATTTGCCTTAAAGTTTCAGCTACCGGTCCTTCAAATTCTATATCTTCAACGAGATCAGCACTCTTTAACATGCTTGAACGAATAATTGTAAGCTCATCTACTGTTAAGTTGGTCGGCTTAACCAAGAGTTCCCGAGGCACAAGAATTTTACCCAAATTCATCATTGCCCCTGCTAGTTCCGCTGTTGCAGCAGTTGTTTCATCAACCATAAGCTCTTTTGAAAGCATATTTGTGACCAATACGACCCGCTCGGAATGAGCCGCACTATAAGGATCACGACTACCAATTATCATCGTCAATGTTGATACCAGACTTTTAAGTCCTACTTCGCGTCTAACCCTATTTTGCTCAAGGACGGTAATATCATCCTTAACAATAAGGACACCTTTTTCCTGAATGTCTTTATCATCGCCTATGAGCATTGGTAAATAATCGGTTTTATAAATAAGCGGATTATCATCTGTACCAATATTTCGTGTATCTGTTTTTGACTTATGGCTAGCAAGCACTTCTTCACAGTACGCCTCATCCGTACGCACTTTGGCTCGGCCCAGCACTGCGGCCAATGACTTTCCAATCATATCTTCCGGCTTTGAACCCGCAGATATTGCCGCCTGTAGATTGACAAAGGTATAATTACCTTTTTCATCAACTGCTGAAATTTCTGTCGGTTGGCTATTGGTGACGATGCTCATAAATTCGCTGAGATTTTCATGCTTTTTAGCGAGTGCCTTTTGTTTATTCATCGCGCTCTCAAGACGAACAGAAATGCTATGCCGCCAAATAAGCACAAGCAACACGCCTAAACTAATGAGTACCAACAAGGAAATTATTAAAATATTTCTTTTTCTAGCATACCCTCCACCAAGAGCCTCATCTGTACCAATCGTTCTGACCATTACCCAATCAGAGCCCGAAATTTTTGTGCCAGAAACAATTACCGGTTCACCAAGATAATTCATCATTTCCGCCATCTTACCAGGGTTTTCATATGCAAAACCAGCAGCGAGTGAAGGTGTACTTGCATCAAGTGACGGTTGATAATTCGGACCTAAACTTCGTTCATTTTGGATATATTCAATCATGTCTCCTGATTTTTTTACCAAATAATTATTTGCACTTAATGAAATTTCCCCGGGTTGATTAAGCAGATCAAAAAATTCGTTATCAAGTAATCTTATGCCGACAAGAAATCCAAGCGCCGGGCTGTTAACATCATCATCAATACCAAAAACAGGTGTGATAACTGATATTGTTGGCAAACCGCTTTCTCCGCTATAAGGCCCCGTCATGAAGGGGTCTTTGTTTGCTCCTGACGCAAGATATGCTGTCACGGCATTAAGAACTGACGGCATTCCCGCAGTTGCAACAATAACTTGACCTGCGGGATTAGTTAAAGCCAGTCCTGCATGCTTTGGTTTATCTACATTCGCCCTGATTTC
>JAESUD010000032.1 GCA_016763335.1 Emcibacteraceae bacterium
ATCAATGCCGTGCGCTTTAATATCGCCCGGAATACCGTCGCCAATAATCATTGACGCCGCTATGCGGGACAAGGCCGGTGATGTCATAATGCCAATGCCTTCCTGCCCGGCGAGCCAGAAAAAACCGGTCGCATCCGGCGAAAAACCCACTGCGGGATAACCATCATCTAATGCGTTTCTTAGTCCAGCCCATTTATGGTCAACTTTTTTAATTTCAATACCCGTACATTCATGAAAATAATGGGTAGCGTAAGCCACATCAATCTCTTCGGGTTGAGCGTCGCAAGGTTCGGATAGGGTTTGATCACAGGGACTAATGAGAATTTTACCAGCGTCCGGTTTAAAATAAAATACCTCCGCAAGCTCAAGCGCCATTGGCCAATTATCAATATCACCATAGCCTTCCGGCACGTCAATCAACACCATAGTGCGACGTAGCGGTTTTATACCTATTGGCGCGACACCGGCCAATTTTGCCACCTGATCGACCCACGACCCGGCAGCGTTGACGATAACTGGCGCTGAAAACTCTCCCTGCGGCGTGGTAATATGCCAAAGATCCTCTTTTCGCTCAATAGCGGTCACTTCATTATCGGTATAAAGTTCCGCCCCCCTGCTTCTTGCCCCTTTAAGATAGCCTTCATGTAGGGCGTGGACGTCAATATCAGCGGTTTCGCCCTCAAGTAAAATTGCTGTATGCCCGTAGTCATCGTTTAAGATTGGTAAAATTTTCTTTATCTCTTCTTTTTCAACCAACCTGACATCTGATACAATTTTTTTAAGTTTTTCATAATATGCGATTAATTTTTTATAATCTTTTCTTGGCGCGATATAAAGCTCTGACCGTGGCCTTAATAAATCATGATCTGTAAAATCTTGTGGTGGATTTGTAAAAAAATCTTCGCTGGCCAGCACGAGTGAACGAATAACCGGATCACCGTAACCATATGTGGTTTCAAAGATGGCGGCGCTTCGCCCTGTCGTATGATAACCGGGCGCGCTTTCCCGTTCCAATATAGCAACAGTACCGGATTTGCTGAGCTCATAGGCCGCAGAGGAGCCAGCAATGCCAGCCCCAATAATGATGTAATCAACTGAAGCCATATTATTCCGCTGTTAGAAATCCATAGCCAAGAAAATCAAGGAGTAGATAGCCAATAGCAATCGGCACCACGACTTTAATAATGGTACGCCAGAATTTAAACAACCAACTATCACCGAGACCAAGTTCATCGAGAACAGCCTTTCTATTGACAATCCAACCTAAGAAAATTGCGGCGAGCAGAGCATTAACGAGCATCATACCGTTAGCCGATAGATATTCGAGCAGGTCCATAATATTTTGATTTTTAAGAGTGTCATTAAAAGTCAGCGGATGCCAATCTTTTAAAACATTAAGTGATAGCGCTGAAAGACTGGCGAGAACCCACAGCCCCGCCCCAACAACCAGTGACGCTTTACGCCTTGTAAAAATTCCTCTTTCTTCAAGGTTTGATACCGCAGGTTCAAACAGGGAAATTGTTGAGGTAATGGCGGCAAAAGCAAGCAGTAGAAAAAACATTATTCCAAAAACCTGACCAAATGGCATCTGATCAAAAATCACCGGAAGGGTTTCAAACACAAGGCCCGGACCGGAAGCAAGCTCCATACCGTTTGTAAAAATAATAGGGAATATGGCAAAGCCGGCGATTAACGCCACGAATGTATCCGCAAACGCAACACCACAAGCCATTTTCGGGATTGAAATATCCTTAGGCAAATAGGAGCCATAAACCAGCATAGTCGCACTACCAAGCGAGAGAGAGAAGAAAGCCTGCCCGGTCGCTTCAAGTAATGTTTTCATGTTTATTTTTTCAAAATCCGGTGTAAACATAAATTCAAACGTTTCGACCATTCCCCCGTTAAATGCAGAATATATAACCAACGACACAAGAATTAAAAATAGCAATGGCATAAGAATATTGACGGCACGTTCCAGACCCGCCTTGATACCCCGCGATATAATAAAAGCCGTAATAACCAAACTAAGCGTCATCCAGAATATAAGCGTTCCCGGACTATCCATCAGATCAGCAAATACTTGCTGAGTTTGGCCTTCCTGAAGATCACTCAATTTTCCGGTAATTATGCTATAAACATAATTTAGCGTCCAACCGGCAATCACAAAATAAAACCCTAATATTCCAAGAGGTGTCAATATACTTGTAAAACCTACTAGTGTCCAAAATGGTTGACTTTTCTTGCCCTCACTAAGCTGGGTAAAAGCCGTAATCGGCGGCACTTGTTTTAAACGACCAATAGTTAGTTCCGTCATCACAAGCGGGATACCGAAAACAATAACAACCGCCATATAAAGCAGCACAAAAGCACCACCGCCATTTTCACCAACGATATAGGGGAAGCGGTATATATTCCCTAGGCCAACCGCACTACCAATCGCCGCGAGAAGGAACGCTGTTCCCGATGACCATTTTTCCTGAACCACATGTGACACTTTGAATACTCCCGAATTTTGTTTTTATTTATTTTTGTTTATTATTTTTCTCTAAAGTACCACAAGATTTTATTGCGTCCATAAAATAATGCCGCACCCTAAAATTTAGGGTGCGGCATAAAGTTAGATATGAATTATTTTTTAAGCGTAATATTTGCCGAAACGGTTTGTGATAAAGTCGTTAAAATCAACATCTTCTTGTTTAACAAAACCTTTAGAAGGAAGCTTTCCTTCAGCCAAAAGATCAACCATGGCACAAATTCCGGCTGATGTTGTGATTTGAATGGCTGACCACATTTTGCCGCCGATTTCCTGATTATAAACTTTATGAGCATAACTATCCTGCACATAACGGCCATCAATATCGCCAGTAACCGTCACATAAACAAGAACCACATCTTGATAAGTGAACGGAAGCGCATATTCGAAAATGTCTTTCAACAAATCCTGGCGCTCATTAAGGCGAAGGTCCAGAAGAAGAAGTTTTAGAATATCGCGGTGACCAGGGTAACGAACCGTACGGTAGTTAAGGTTTTGAACTTTACCTTCAAGTGTTTCGCAAAGCGTACCAAGACCACCGGAAGTGTTAAAGGCTTCATAGTCGATGCCGTCAATTGAGAAATTTTCCAACTCTTCTAGCGGCGGGGTTTCTGTAAGTTTACCGTTAATCACTGCTTCACATGGCTGACAATATTCATTGATCAAGCCGTCCGTTGACCATGTAAGGTTATATTTAAGAGCATTTGACGGAATTTTTGGAAGCGCACCAACACGAAGATGAACATTTTGCAATGTGTCAAATTTCTTGGCGATATCATAAGCAACGATTGAAATATAACCCGGTGCCAAACCACACTGCGGAATAAGCGCAACATTTGCATCCTTGGCCAACTCTTTTACCATACGTGTGCAGGCAACATCTTCTGTAAGGTCGAAATAATTAACATCATTGCGAACTGCCGACTCGGCAATGAATTTAGTTATTTGATAAGGTGCTGCTGAAAGAACGGCAAATTTACCTGACATTTCCGCGTCTAGGGCAGCCTGATTAGTAACGTCAAGATTAACCGTTTTCACATTGTCATATTTAGGCATATTGGCAAGTGCTTTATCGGAAATATCCGCAACAGTTACATGATAGTCGCCAGAACCTGCGAGCATTTCTGTGATCATTTCACCGATTTTACCGGCGCCCATAAGAAGAATTTGTTTCATTTCATTTGTCCTTATTAAATTTACTTGATGGCCGGATAGTATATTTAACAATAATCAATTTGAAGGGTAAAAATCGGCGATTTGTACGATAATATTTGACATTTTAACGGTTTTATTGACAATATGACGGAAATTACAATTGGATGTGATAATGGATGAAAAAGACAAAAATTTAATCAACCTGCTCAGAGAAAACAGCCGGGCATCCACCACCACGCTTGCCCGAACTCTCGGCTTATCGCGCAGTACCGTTCAAGACCGTATAAAACGTCTTGAGGACCGCGGTGTTATCGCCGGTTACACCATCCGCTTTAATGATGAATATCGCCAGAGACAAATCTCGGCACAGGTAATGATGACGTTCCACCCACAATATTCTGCCACCATTTTGAACTCGCTTAAAAAAATGCCCAGCGTTGTCTCCATCTTTGCCGTGAGCGGCATTTATGACCTCATTACCACCGTACGCGCCGAAACCACTGAAGAACTAGACGAAACCATAGACAATATAGGTATCCTCCCCGGCATGGAAAAAACCACGACATCGATTATATTATCAAAAAAATATGAAATGTAATTCTACCGCTTCGCGGCGTTGGCAATCCTAAGACAAGCTCTTGCGCAAATGGCTTCAACGGGCATGCCTGTGGTTTTGCAGTCTATCTCGGCGTCGAATGTTATGGTCATCGCACTGGCTAGCCTGCCCGTGGTCCATTTCATGAGATCGGCCTTAAAAGTTCTGGTTTCCATGGCAAATACACGGGGGATAAGCTTGCCCATGGCCTGGTCGGCGGATAAACCCTGATCCATATACCCGCGAGCCAGATGCATGCGCTGAATTTTTCTAAGGAGCGAACGTAAAACCGCTATTGGGCTTTCACCGCGATTAAACGCTTTAAAGATGCTGTCATCAAGGCGGCGTAAATCACCGCCAATGGTCGCACTTGTAATTGTATCAATGCTAAGCGCGCCACTATCACCCACGCAGGCGGTAACATCCTCAAGACTGACCATATCACTAGGTCGTTTGTCCGCTGGCCCCATGTAAATAGTAAGTTTGTTAAGTTCACTACGGGACACTTGCCTGTCACTGCCCAAATTCATTTGCAAAAACGACGACGCATCGGCATCAATTGACAGGCCATTTTCACGCATCACTTCGTGGATCAGCACATCAAGCGATGCTTGGTTATCCTCATAACATGCAAGGGTCGCAGCATTTTTTGATATTTCAAATAATTTACGAAGTCCCGAGGTCGGACGAAGGTTACCCGCCGTTATGATAATAAGGCCATCACCAATAGGGTTTGACAGAAAATTCTCTGCGGCCTTTGTGGCATTCTCTGCGGCGCCCTCAACCCTGATCACGCGCCTGCCGCCCATC